>CAYYJF010000009.1:38614-51031 GCA_964472175.1 uncultured Bacteroidales bacterium
GCCCTGATTGAGCAACTGACAGACCTTATTTTCAACCCCGAAATTGCCCCCAAGCGCGTCAATTTATCGGATGGAGCAGACTTGTTGCAAACCTCAGCCTGTAATTATTATCAGCAGGTGACACAAGCCGAAGCCGAAGCATTTTATGCATCCAAGAAAGACCCCAACGACAAGACACCCATTTCCTACGGTCTCAACAGTCGTTTGGTGAAAGAAAACGGCCAACTGGTCGAGAAAATTTGGAAAGTGGATGGCTTGTACGGTCAAGCTTTATCCAAAGTAGTTTATTGGCTGGAAAAAGCCGCCGATTTTGCTGAAAATGAGCACCAGAAATCGGTCATCCACAAATTGATCGAATACAACAAATCCGGAGATTTGCGGCAGTTTGACCAGTACGCCATCCTCTGGGTACACGACACTGCCTCCAAAATTGATTTCATCAACGGGTTTACCGAAACTTACGGAGATCCGCTCGGATTGAAAGCCAGTTGGGAATCGGTGGTCAACTTCAAGAATGAAGAAGCCACCAAACGATCGGAAACCATCAGCAAAGAAGCCCAGTGGTTTGAAGACCATTCTCCGGTCAACCCTGCATTCAGAAAAGAAAAAGTCAAAGGCGTCACGGCCAAAGTCATCACCGTCACCATGTTGGCCGGCGATTGCTACCCCACCACCCCCATCGGCATCAACCTCCCCAATTCCAACTGGATACGCAAAGAGCATGGTTCCAAATCGGTGACCATCGAAAACATCACCAAAGCCTACGACGAAGCCACCAAACACAATGGTTTCAACGAAGCTTTTGTATGGGACGAAACCGAATTGAAACGCTTGCAGAAATACGGCTTCATCACCGACAACCTGCACACCGATTTGCATGAATGCCTGGGACATGGATCCGGCAAATTACTCCCGGGCACCGACCCCGATGCCCTCAAAGCCTATGGTGCAACCATTGAAGAAGCCAGAGCCGATCTGTTTGGATTGTATTACGTGGCCGATCCCAAAATGCTCGAATTGAAGCTCGTTCCCGATGCAGAAGCTTACAAAGCCGAATACTACAAGTTTATGATGAACGGCCTGTTGACCCAATTAACCCGCATCGAAAAAGGCAAAGTCATCGAAGAATCCCACATGCGCAACCGCGCCCTGATTGCCCGTTGGTGTTTTGAAAAAGGACAAAAAGCCAAGGTCGTAGAAATGAAAAAACGCGACGGCAAAACCTACGTTGTTGTCAACGACTATGAGGCACTCCGCAGCCTGTTCGGTGAACTGTTGGCCGAAATCCAACGCATCAAATCGACAGGCGACATTCAGGCGGCCAAGAAACTGGTCGAAACCTATGCCATTCAAGTCGATCCCGAATTGCATGCAGAAATACTGGAACGCTTCAAAAAATTGGATCTTGCCCCTTACAAAGGATTTGTAAACCCTTTCTATACAGCGGTATACGACAACAACGGGCACATCAAAGATGTCAAAATTGACTATAGCGAAGGGTATGCAGCACAACATTTGAGGTATTCCAAACAGTACAGCTTTTTACCAACCAGCAATTAAGTGGATCCCCAATTAACCGAAATAAAGAAACAACTCCGCCTGCGCATGAACGGCATCACCTCCACAGCCATGCGTCAAAGTGGATTGGATTACAAGCTGAATTACGGGTTGGATGCCTTTCTGCTCAAAGAAGTCGCATCCAAACACCAGCCATCTGTCGAATTGGCAGACAAACTTTGGATTCAACCATCCAGAGAATGCAAAATCTTGGCCACCCTGCTTCACCCCAGGGAAGCGTTCGATGCAGAAAAAGCCGAAAAATGGCTACAGGAATGCACCCATTCCGAATTGATCGAACAACTTTGTTTTAATTTGCTGCAACACGCCCCTTACGTCGGGCAACTGCTCACCCACTGGTCGAAAAGCAACGACCCCATCAAACAAGAAGCAGGCATCATGTTGGCCTTGCGCATGCTGATCCGAAAAGACCGACCATTTGACATCGCCATCGTTGAAACCGCAGCGCAGGCAGCCAAATCACAAAGCACACACGCCGGTTTGAGATTGGCTGGAATCCGCCTTTTGGACAGGCTGGAATGGGATAGACAAACAACAGATTAATCCCGTGCTTTTTAACGGATAACAACCCTTTTTCACCAATTCTTTTTGTATCTTTGCACGGTTAAACGCAAGCGGGTTAACTCCGGTTTGCTCTTTTGGTGTGTTTTGACGGTTACAACATTTAAAGATTCACATGAAAGTTGATGTATTGCTAGGCCTCCAATGGGGCGATGAAGGAAAAGGAAAAGTAGTGGATGTATTGACACCTCAATACGATGTGGTTTGTCGCTTTCAAGGCGGCCCCAACGCAGGTCATACGCTCGAGTTTGACAATCAAAAATACGTACTTAGATCCATTCCTTCCGGAATTTTTCAAGGTAATAAAGTAAACATAATCGGAAACGGCGTCGTGCTGGATCCCGCTTTGTTCAAAATAGAAGTAGACCAGTTGAAAGCAAGCGGTCATCCGCTGACCGAACGCTTGTTGATTTCCAAAAAAGCGCATTTAATCCTACCCACACACCGTTTGCTCGATGCAGCCAACGAAGCTTCCAAAGGTGCTAGCAAAATTGGCACCACAGGAAAAGGCATTGGCCCGACATACACCGACAAAATCAGCCGTAACGGCTTGCGTGTTGGCGATATTCTGGATCAGTTTGAAGCCAAATACAAACGTGCGGTTGCCAGACACGAAGAAATCCTCAGACAGATGGATTACACCGAGTACGACCTGCACTCCCTCGAAAAAGAATGGTTTGAAGGCATCAAATGCCTGAAGGAATTCACCTTTATCGACAGCGAACATTATGTCAATAAATGCTTGAATGAAGACAAAGGCGTGCTTTGCGAAGGCGCACAAGGCACCATGCTGGACATCGACTTTGGTTCTTATCCTTTTGTCACTTCTTCCAACACCATTTGTGCCGGTGCCTGCACCGGATTGGGCGTTGCTCCAAACAAAATAGGTCAGGTGTTCGGTATTTTCAAAGCATACTGCACCAGAGTAGGCAGCGGTCCCTTTCCTTCCGAATTGTTCGATGAAGTTGGACAAGAAATGCGTGACAAAGGTTATGAATACGGTTCCGTCACCGGACGTCCCCGCCGTTGCGGATGGATTGATTTGGTGGCCCTCAGATATGCCATCATGATCAACGGAGTCACCGATCTGATCATGATGAAAAGTGACGTGATGGATGCTTTCGAAACCATCAAAGCCTGTGTCGCATATCGTGTAAACGGTGTTGAAACCGAAGATTTCCCCTTCGACATCAACGAAGGTGTTGAACCCATTTACACCGAATTGCCGGGTTGGAAAACAGACATGACCAAAATGCAGTCTGAAAACGAATTTCCCGAAGAATTTAACAGCTACATTGCTTTTCTGGAAGACGAACTGGGCGTACGCATCAAGTATGTTTCTGTTGGACCTGACAGGGAGCAAACCATAGAACGTTACAAATAAAGGATTTCAGAATATCCCGATGGATTTTAATGTCTCATTTTTGTAATCTTTTCTTATATGAACGCGTTATTGTTACAAATACCCGCCACAGGGGGATTTTTAAATGGTGATTATACCATTTATATCATCTTTATTGTTTTTGCGCTGTTGAGTTGGATTGTTCAAAAGACATTGCAATCAAAATTTAAAAAATACAGCGAAATCCGACTGCCAATGGGCTTGAGCGGAAAAGAAGTCGCTGAACGCATGTTGCGTGAAAACGGCATCAACGACGTACAAGTGCTACACACCCCCGGACAACTGACCGACCACTACAATCCACAAACAAAAATTGTAAATTTGAGTGACAATGTGTATCACAGCAACAGCATTGCCGCAGCAGCCGTTTCCGCACACGAATGTGGACATGCCATTCAGCACGCCAAAGCCTACGCTTTTTTAAGCATGCGTTCCAAATTGGTACCGGCAGTTAGTTTTGCGTCCAAATGGATGCAATGGATATTATTGGCTGGCATTTTAATGTTGCAATCCTTTCCACAGCTCATGCTGATAGGAATTGCCCTGTTTGCCATGACCACGCTCTTCAGCTTCATCACCTTACCGGTTGAAATCAATGCAAGCACCAGAGCCATCTCCTGGTTGAGCAAAACAGGCATCACAACAAGCACCACCTACCCCATGGCAACCGATGCCCTCAGATGGGCAGCATACACCTATGTGGTTGCTGCATTGGGTTCATTGGCAACATTGGTTTATTACATCCTGATCTTTTTGAGCGGAAGAAGCAGGGATTAAAAATTGAACATGCAAAAACCTTCCATACCAAAAGGTACACGTGACTTTTCACCCGAAGAAATGGCGAAAAGAAACTACATTTTTGATACCATCCGATCTGTATTCAATCTCTATGGCTATCGACAAATCGAAACACCGGCCATGGAAAACCTCTCCACACTGATGGGGAAATATGGTGAAGAAGGAGACAAGCTTTTATTTAAAGTCTTAAATTCAGGCGATTACATGGGTTCCGTTTGCAAACCAGAACAGTTTGCAAACGAATCTGGCCTTGGTGCATTGAGTGAACTGTTGACCAATTCGGTCAAACTCACCAACAAAATCAGCGAAAAAGGCTTGCGGTACGACCTGACCGTGCCCTTTGCCCGCTACGTGGTGATGCACCAAAACGAAATCAGTTTTCCATTCAAACGCTTTCAAATCCAACCTGTTTGGCGTGCTGACAGACCCCAAAAAGGCCGTTATCGCGAATTCTTCCAATGCGATGCCGATGTGGTTGGCAGCAATTCTTTGCTCAATGAAGTTGAGTTTATACAAATCATCGACGAAGTGTTCAAGCGTTTCAAATTGAACGTCTGCATCAAGCTCAACAATCGGAAAATATTGAGCGGCATTGCCGAAATCATTGGTGAAACCCAACGCCTCACGGACATCACCGTCGCCATCGACAAATTCGAGAAAATCGGATTAGACAACGTCAACAAAGAACTGTTGGACAAAGGATTATCTTTGGAATCTATTGAAAAACTCAAACCCATTTTGTTGTTGGAAGGCAGCAATGCAGTAAAACTGCAGCTATTGAAAGACATTCTTTCCACCTCAAAAATCGGACTATTGGGTGTTGAAGAGCTGGAAACCGTATTCAATGCCGTAAAAAAGACGAACGTTCAAACCCAACTGGAATTGGATTTAACATTGGCCAGGGGATTGAACTATTACACAGGTGCCATTCTGGAAGTCAAAGCCCTGGATGCAGAAATGGGCAGCATTACGGGCGGTGGCCGATATGACAATTTAACCGGCGTATTCGGACTCAACGGCGTTTCAGGCGTGGGCATTTCTTTTGGTGCCGATCGCATTTATGACGTACTCAATACCCTGCAACTCTACCCTTCGGAAGCCCTCAAAACCACCAAGGTGCTGTTTGCCAATTTGGGTTCGACCGAGAGCATGCATTGTTTGTCGCTCATTCAACAAGTCCGACAAGCAGGCATTTCAGCCGAATTGTATCCCGATGCTGTGAAAATGAAAAAACAAATGTCCTATGCCGACAGCAGGGGCATTCCTTATGTGGCCATTGTCGGAGAAACCGAAATGACAAACAACACCATCACCCTAAAAAACATGTTGAGTGGCGAGCAAAAAGAGGTTACGCCCCAGCAACTTGTTTCAGAACTGAATTAATAAAAATTTAAATATGAGCCTTTTAGAGTTAAGCGAGCAAGAAATTGGTCGTCGCCAAAGCCTTCAAGCACTGCGTGACGCTGGCATCAATCCATACCCGGCTGAAGCCTACCCAACCGATGCATACGCCACCGAAATCATCGAAAATTTTCAGGATGATGCAGCACCCAAACGCGAAGTCTGCATTGCCGGACGCATCATGACCAGACGCATCATGGGAAAAGCCTCCTTCATCGAATTGCAAGATTCAAAAGGACGCATCCAGGTGTACATCACCCGCGATGACATTTGCCCCGGTGAAGACAAAGAGCTCTACCAAACCGTTTTCAAAAAGCTGTTGGACATCGGGGATTTTATCGGCATCAAAGGCTATGTCTTCCGCACCCAAATGGGCGAAATTTCCGTGCATGCCCAAGAACTCACCGTTCTGGCAAAAACCCTGCGCCCACTGCCAGTGGTGAAAGAAAAAGACGGCGAAGTGTTTGACGCATTCTCCGATCCAGAATTAAGATACAGACAGCGCTATGTTGACCTCATCGTAAACAATCAGGTCAAAGACATATTCCGCAAAAGAACAGCCGTTTTCAATTCCATGCGCACTTATTTCAACGAATGCGGATACATGGAAGTGGAAACCCCCATCCTGCAATCCATTCCCGGCGGTGCTGCGGCCAGACCCTTCATCACCCACCACAACGCCCTGGATATACCGCTGTACCTGCGCATTGCCGATGAATTGTACCTGAAGAGACTCATCGTTGGCGGATTTGAAGGCGTGTATGAGTTTTCTAAAAACTTCCGCAATGAAGGTATGGACAGAACCCACAATCCGGAGTTTACCGCCATGGAAATTTATGTTGCGTACAAAGATTACAACTGGATGATGTCCTTCACCGAACAGATGTTGGAACGCATTGCCCTGGAAGTCAACGGGACCACAGAATTGACCGTAGGCGACCGCACCATCAGCCTGAAAGCCCCCTACCGTCGGGTCACCATGATTCAAGCCATTCATGAAAATACCGGCATCGACATCACCGGCATGGACGAAGCCGCCCTTCGTGAGGTTTGCAAAAAACTGAACGTCGAACAAGACGACTCCATGGGCAAAGGCAAATTGATTGATGAAATCTTTGGAGCCACCTCCGAAGGCAACTACATCCAGCCCACCTTCATCACCGACTATCCCTACGAAATGTCGCCCTTGTGCAAACGCCACCGCAACAATCCCGAACTGACCGAGCGTTTCGAACTGATGGTCAACGGCAAAGAACTGGCCAATGCCTATTCCGAACTAAACGACCCCATCGATCAGCTCAACCGCTTTCAAGAGCAACTCAAACTGGCCGAAAAAGGAGACGACGAAGCCATGTTCATTGACATGGACTTTGTGCGCTCGCTCGAATACGGGATGCCCCCCACTTCAGGCATGGGTATCGGCATGGACCGATTGGTCATGCTCATCACGGGTCAAACCACCATCCAGGAAGTGCTGTTCTTCCCCCAGATGAGACCGGAAAAAACCATCAAAAGAGACCCGGTTGAAGCCTATACGGCCATCGGCATCCCCGAAGCATGGGTTTCTGCCATCCAAAAAGCCGGATACATTGAAGTTTCGGCACTAAAAGACGCTGTACCGGGAAAATTGCACCAGGAATTGTGCGGCTTGAACAAAAAGCACAAACTGGAATTGACAAATCCCACACAAGCTCAAGTTGTTGAATGGATTGAGAAATTAAAATAAACCGACTCATGGAAATCCAAGGTAAAATTTGCATCATGGGAGGCGGCAGCTGGGCCACCGCTTTGGCTAAAATCCTGATGTCAAACGGGACTGAAAAAATCAACTGGTACATGCGTCGCCCCTCTCAAATTGAAGACTTCAAACGTTTGGGACACAATTCCACCTACCTGAGTGCCGTCAAATTCGACCTGTCGCGCATTCATTTTTACAGCAACCCCAATCTGGCGGTCAAAAACTCCGATGTGTTGCTGTTTGCGACCCCTTCTCCCTATCTGAAACAGCATTTAAAAAAAGTCAATCAAGACCTGAGCGGAAAAATCATCATTTCAGCCATCAAAGGCATCGTACCGGACGAAAACATGTTGGTTTCAGACTATTTCAACAAAGTCTATTCCGTGCCCATGGAGAACATCCTGGCCATTGGCGGTCCCTGTCATGCAGAAGAAGTGGCTTTGGAAAGGCTGTCGTATTTAACCATCGCCTGCACCAACAAAGAACACGCCAGATACATAGCTCAAAAATTCACCTGTACCTTCGTGAAAACCACCATTTCAGACGACATTTACGGTGTGGAATATTCCTCGACCCTGAAAAACGTCTATGCCATTGCTGCCGGCATCTGTCATGGTTTAAAATATGGCGACAACTTCCAGTCTGTACTGATTGCCAATTCCATCCAGGAGTTGGGACGTTTCATCAATACGGCCCACCCTCTGGTCCGCAATGTCAACGAATCGGTGTATTTGGGCGATTTACTGGTGACCTCCTACTCAAAATTCAGCAGAAACAGAACATTCGGCACCATGATTGGCAAAGGATACTCCGTACGCACCGCCCATCTGGAAATGGAAATGATCGCAGAAGGCTACTATGCCACCAAATGCATCAAAGAAATCAACGAATGTTACCACGTAAACATGCCCATTTTGGATGCCGTTTACAACATCTTGTATGAACGCATTTCACCCAACATCGAAATCAGGCTCCTCACCGAAGCACTCCGTTAAACCAATTATTCAAGCGATATGATTCAATTACAAATAGATAACACACTGGGATTTATCTCTGAAGCTCAAATTCAACAACGAGTTCAGGCGGCATTGCAAGCCAACGAAACCTTGCACAACGGAAACGGTGCAGGCAGTGATTTTCTGGGCTGGGTGTCGCTTCCCTCCTCCATATCAAAAGCAGAACTCGACCGCATTCAAGCATCGGCCAACCAGTTGAGAAGCTTGTGCGAAGTGGTCGTGGTTGCCGGTATCGGTGGCAGCTATTTGGGCGCCAAAGCCATTATTGATGCGTTGAATCCCACCTTTGACAGTTTCCTTAAGCAACGCAAGTCACCCATCATCGTTTATGCCGGACACAACATCAGTGAAGACTATCTGGCCGAATTGATGGCATTTCTGCAAGACAAGTCATTCGGCATCATCAACATTTCCAAATCGGGCACCACCACAGAAACCGCTTTGGCATTCAGACTGTTAAAGACAGCTTTGGAAAACAAAATGGGCAAAGCCGAAGCCAAAAAACGCATTGTGGCCATCACCGATGCCTCCAAAGGTGCTTTGCGAAAAATGTCTGAACAGGAAGGTTACGAAACCTTTGTCATTCCAGACAACGTTGGTGGCCGCTATTCGGTATTGACCCCTGTTGGTTTGCTCCCCATTGCTGTGGCAGGTCACGACATCCGTGCTCTGGTACAGGGTGCTGTCGAGATGGAAAAAGCCACCTTGCCCGGTCAGCCATTCGAAACAAATCCTTCCGCTTTGTATGCCATCGTACGCAATCTGTTGCATGAAAACGGAAAGAAAATCGAACTGCTGGTCAACTACCACCCCAAATTGCATTATGTATCGGAATGGTGGAAACAACTTTACGGAGAAAGCGAAGGCAAAGAAAACAAAGGCATTTTTCCTGCAGCCGTCGACTTCACCACCGATCTACATTCCATGGGTCAATGGATCCAGGAGGGAGAACGCAGCATTTTTGAAACCACCATCAGCATCGAAAAACCCAATACCAAAGTCGACATTCCTTTGGATGCCGAAAACCTGGACGGGCTCAACTTCCTGGCAGGAAAGCGGGTGGATGAAGTCTGCAAAATGGCCGAATTGGGCACCCAGTTGGCGCATGTGGACGGTGGTGTACCCAATTTAAAAATCTCCATGCCCACACTCGATGCCCTGCATTTGGGACAATTGATCTATTTCTTTGAAAAGGCCTGTGGTATCAGTGGTTATCTGTTGGGGGTCAACCCATTCGACCAGCCCGGGGTTGAAGCCTACAAACGCAACATGTTTGCCCTGTTGGAAAAACCCGGTTTCGAGCTCGAAACCAAAGCCCTGAAAGCAAGAATCAAATAAATGGAACGTATGCCGCTTTCTGACACAGATTTCAAACAAGCCATCAGCAAATACCTCACAGACAAGCAACTAAGCAGCTTCGATTTGAAAGCTGTCCTGTTTGACATGGACGGTGTCTTGTTTGATTCCATGCCCATTCATGCCTATTCCTGGACCAAAGCCCTGTTGGAAATGGGCGTTGACTTCACCGAAGAAGAAGGCTATCTGAATGAAGGCAGAACCGGCAGCGGCACCATCCAACTCGTTTACAGAAAATCACTGGGCAGAGAAGCCGGCGAAGCAGAAATACAACGCATTTACAAACGCAAATCCCAACTGTTTGAACAGCATCCCGAGGCGCCTGTCATGCCGGGAGCCAAAGAACTGTTGAATTTGGTTGAACAGGCAGGGTTGAAGCGCATTTTGGTGACCGGTTCGGGTCAAAAAACACTGTTAGACAAGCTGAACACCCATTTCCCGGGTCATTTTGAACAGAAAAACATGGTCACCGCCTACGATGTCACCATGGGGAAACCACATCCTGAACCCTATTTGAAAGGACTGAAGAAAGCACAAACCCACATCAATCAGGCCATTGTGGTTGAAAACGCGCCCCTTGGTGTTGCATCGGCCAAAGCCGCCGGACTGTTTACCATCGCCGTCAAGACGGGCAAGTTGCAAGACCACCACTTGTTGGACGCAGGAGCCGATTTGCTGTTTCAGGGCATGCCTGCACTCACAAAAGCCTGGCCAAGCTTGCTGGAGACATTCCATTTGTACCAAAAATAAAATGAGCCATTCTCACGAACAGCTCATTTCCTCATCTAACTCTCTAAACTCTAACTTTTGACTATGAAATGAAACCCTATTGAATGATGAATTCAGGAATTGAATAGCTCAATTCTTCATCTGTAAAAGGTCTTTCAATTTCACCGGCCTCCAGCTTCTTCAACTGTTCTTCATCCAGAACAGATTTTATTTCTTTCATCGGAGCTTCCCTTTTCTTTTTTAGGGCATCCAACTTTTTTTGTTGCTTTTTGTACGCTTTGATTTCCTTTTTGGCATACTTCATTTTAATGTTCTTGATTTTTTTGGCTTGATCCTCACTCAGATTCAGTTTCTTGGTCATCGCTTCCACTTCCCGATCAATGCGCTTTTCCGGATCCATCGAACCACCAAAACGCTCCATGCCCTGTCTGTTTCCAAACGGAGCAGCCTGGGCCATGCGTCGGCCTTGTCCAAAACCAAAAACCTGATTGCGTACACCTTGTCTGTTGCCAAAACTTTTTTGTGGCGCTGCATTGCGTTCACGAGGTGCAACTTGACCTCTTTGTGTAGTTGCTTGACCTCTTTGCGAAAAACCGTTGCGCATTTGTGGCGCAGCATTTCTCATCTGTGGAACTTGCCCTCTTTGTGGCGCGGCGTTGCGCATTTGTGGCGCATTACCCCTTTGAGCGCCTGCAAAACCCCTCTGCGGAGCTCCTACACCACGCTGCTGGTTGCCAAAACCCCTTGGAGCATTTGATACCTGTCCCCTGGCACCACCAAAACCTTGCTGGTTGCCAATACGTTGTTGATTTCCAAAACGTTGTTGACGGTTTCCAAAACCATTTCTGGGATTTCCCATCCGGCCTTGTTGGTTGCCAAAACCTTGTGGCATCCCCGGCCTTTGTTGCATTCCGGGTCCTGCCTGAAGACCACGTCTTTCCTGAAATCCGGGTCTTTCCTGACGCACCCGAACTACAGAATCCGTTTTGCCTATTTCTTTGGAAATTACTTTTTTTGAATCATTGGAAACAGGTTTTCCGGCATTCGTCTTTTTCTGTTGTGCAAACATCACCCCCGTAAAAACAGTGGCAATCAACATCAATGCGATCGATAAAATTCTCTTTTTCATACCCATACCTATTAAATTATAACAATAATGCAGTTCTTTTAGTCGCTTCTGTTTCTTAGAAGCAGAACACACACTTTTGTTTAAATCCAATAGGCTAATAATCTACCATTGAATCATTTTCATCGGTAAACGAGGAAAAAAATTGGAGACTGCAAAAAGATAATCAATGATTTCGATCAACATCATCTAAGTTTTAATGGACATTTCTGTATTCCATGATGATCCAAAAAAAAGACTGCTTTGGTTTAAATCAATTCAAGAATCAGAAAGTTTTCCAACTGCCATTTATTCAATTCCAATATGGTACGATTAGCAACAAACCACACCAGCCCCACCCGCACATACCCACTGTCCACTCTCGGCCGTTTAACGGAGGGGTAGAGCCGTTTAAGATCTTTCAGATTAACGCGCTAGCATTGTCCCATCTTTAGAGAATTTACCGAAGCGATAAAGCTTCATGATCAACAATTTTCACCACTCTAAAAGATACTATCTTAATTATTGAGGATTGCCACAACATTTTTTGACGCACATTTACAAAATAAGACACAATACACTCAACACCAATTGAATAATTGTTTATATTTGGTGGCAAGAGAGATTGAATGCTTTTTTGTTTCGAATAGAACAAATAATAGCATTGCGTTTATATAAATGTTAGCGGCTATATTACAACCGACCGTGCTAAACAGAAAGTTCATATATTTGC
>CAYYJF010000010.1:0-45601 GCA_964472175.1 uncultured Bacteroidales bacterium
TCAAGATGGATTTACCCAAAATGTTTGCTTTCAATTCAAACCTGGTAAATGCACAAAACCACCTAGAATTTGTTGGTGATTTTGATGAAAATGACAGCATTAAAATACCACTCAAATTGAAAGGGTTGGTATTTGACGGAAAGCCATTGAACGGGACTATAGACATCAATGAAAAAATCAAATATGAGGCTTCGGTTTCTGTGGATGCACCCAATGTCGAAACAACTAATTTTACAGGTGAACAAATTAATGTCATTATCAATGCCAATTTGAAAAACATTGGTTTCCGGAAAGTTTATGGCAAGCTCTCACCCAACATCGAGCCCATCGATCAATCGGTTTCATTGGGTGAAATTCCTGAATTTTTACAAAATGATTCCGTTGTATTGGATATCACCAGACCCATCATTGCACTAGAAACCAATTCCAACTTTGGATTGCCAATTCGGGCAAACGTCGAAGCAACGCCCATTGTAAAAGGTGTAGAAAAGACAGAATCCAAGCAAACGTTCCGATTGAATATTCCAAAATCCAATTTGCCAACCAACCATATACAAACCAAGTTTTGGATTGCACCAGACAGTGCCGGCATGCCCCTGGACTATGTTTTCGTCGAAACCCCGCTGCAACAATTGTTTAAGGTCATTCCTGATGGTATGAAGCTATTGGCTTCAGTGGAATCGGATCAATCGGTTCAGCATTTCTTCGACTTGGGAGCAACCTACACCTTTAAGATGGGCTATGACGTAACGGTGCCTTTTGCCTTTGGCGAAGAATTTAAAGTGGTTATAGAAAACGACATAGACGGCATAGACCCGAAAATCGGCGAGATGGCCGCTTCGGTCAAAGGAATAGAATTGTTGGGCGAAGTCATCAATTCCATTCCGTTGGATTTAACTCTGGCCATCGTGCCTTTGGATGCAAACAACAACCGCATTGCCATTGATACCGTTTCGCAAATCATTCAAGCCGGAGCCATTGATGGCTCAGCTATACCTTCGACACTTTCTTTGAAATTAGATGATCCGAATGGCTTGTTAAAAGAATTGAGGGGATTCCGATTGATATTTAAGGCAGCATCAAACAGTACCGTTGGGGGGGCTGCCATTCGACCTGAGAATTTCATCAAAGCCAATTTAAAAATTCGCCTGACTGGCGGGATAGACATTTCATCCTTTATTGAAGAAGAATAACCCAAAGAAGTCTAGTATGAAAAAGTTCAAAATAAACAGTATCCTTTTCACATTGTTCTTGTCTTTTGGAATGTTGTGTCAGGCTCAACCAGTTACAAAAACCAGTTATTTTGTAGAAAATGCAACACTCAGACACCTGCTCAATCCGGCATTGGCGCCAAGCAGGGGGTATTTTTCTATTCCCGCACTGAGTGAACTGTATCTAAGCTCTGAATCAAACTTAAAATTCACAAATTTTATTTTTCCGGCAAACAGTGCTTCCAATGGAGAGCTCAGGACTTTTATGCATCCGACTGTAAATGCAGATGACTTTTTAGATGCATTGAAAGAAGATCAATTTTTGCGCCTGGATCTCAGAAACAGTCTTTTCTCCTTTGGATATTGGGCGGGGGCAAGCAGCTTCATTTCTTTCGAGCTGGCATCCCGAACCAATATTTCGACCAACCTTCCCAAAGATTTTTTCGCTTTTTTCAAGAAAGGAATGTCTGACGCTGCCGGAAACACCTACCACCTTGATCATTTATCATTCGGTGTCAGCGAAATTGCAGAAGCGTCGTTGGGCTATTCTTTGGATGTATCAAAAAGATTGAGATTCGGTCTGAAAGGAAAATTCCTGGCAGGTGGTGCAAAATTGAAGGCGGAACTTGAAGAAATGCAAATTTCGATGGGTCCCGATTCGTGGTCTGTAAGTTCAAAGGGTAGAATTGATGCCTATGG
Source organism: uncultured Bacteroidales bacterium (assembly GCA_964472175.1). GTDB lineage: Bacteria > Bacteroidota > Bacteroidia > Bacteroidales > UBA1402 > UBA8389. The sequence goes on from CAYYJF010000010.1 coordinate 1,911, forward strand.
AAAAGGTTTATCTTTTGTGAAAGACACCAGCCAAAATATCACCAATGTTGAATTGGAGGGTAATTCGTTGGGACTGGGAGGTATGGGCCTGGCCCTGGATTTGGGTTTTGAATACAGCATCCTGCCAGGCTTAAAATTATCGATGGCATTGATTGATATTGGAGGCATCAAATGGGATCAAGCAAATATCAAATCTGCAACGTCTTCTGGCAGCGTTACTTTTAGTGGGCTCAACGATTTTAATCCGGATTCAGTAGGTCAGGAAAGAATGGATGCTCAGTTGGAAGAAATGAAAGACAACATGCTGGAAATGACCAAATTTAAAGAAGTTCCCACCACCGAAGATTTTTTGGAAAAATTCAAACCGACCTTTCACATGGGATTGGAATATTCGATGAAAAAAATCAGCATTGGCGGATTGCTCACCTCGAGAGTCATCGGCGACAAGAGATACAACGATTACACCGCATCTCTGAATTTAAAACCTTTGAAAATGTTCAACCTCACCGGAAGTTATTCCTTCCTGTATGGTGAAAGGGAAAATTTTGGTTTTGCGCTGGGATTCGCTCCTGGTTTGTTCAACCTTTACCTGTCATGCGACTATGTTCCAACCAAATTCAACCCACAATACATTCCATTAAACACCGCTACGACAAATTTCCAGGTTGGTTTAAGCATTCCTTTGAACAAAAGAAAGAAAAAAGTCATTGATCCTATTGAGGAAGATGAGCATGAGGATTTCTTTGATGGAGAAGGTGCAGAAGAGGAAGAAGAATTCATCATTGTTGGTGATTAAATGCTTTGATTTTTATTTCCCGGTTTTTTAAATGAACTTTGCGCAATACTTCAATTGTCGCACAACCATTGATTCAAATGAAACAATTTTTAAAATTCACTCTGGCAACCATGGTGGGAGTGTTTATTTCTCTGTTTGCACTTTTTATTCTTTCCATTGTGATCATTGCTGCCATATCAAGCACAAAGCCCACCGTTCAAATTCAAAAAAATAGCATCTTGAAAATTGAATTGAGCGGTAGCATCGTTGAGCAAGCGACCGAAAACCCAATCAATTTTAGTATTCCGGGATTGCCTTTGGATATTGATGTCAAAGAACAAGGTTTGGATCACCTGTTGAAAGCCATCGATTTGGCTTCCAAGAATCCAAAAATTGAAGGAATATACCTGAACGTAGGCATCATGGAGGCTGGTTGGACCACCGTGGATGAAATTCGAAATGCACTCAAACAGTTTAAAAAAACCGGAAAATTCATCTATGCTTATGGAGGAATGATTGGTCAGAAAGAATATTTTATCAGCAGTGTCTCTGACTCCATTTTTATCAATCCTGAAGGGATGATTCAATTGTCGGGTCTGACTGCAACTCCGGTCTTTTACAAAAACGCCCTGGACAAAATGGGTGTAAAGGCAGAGATTTTCAGGGTAGGCACTTACAAATCGGCTGTTGAACCCTACATCAACACAAAAATGAGTGAGGCAGCACGCAATCAAACCACCACCTATTTAAATGGTATTTGGTCGTATATTTCAAAGGAAATTTCTGTTTCCCGAAAAATTAAACCCGAACAAATCAATCGATTGGCAGATGAAAATACCTTATTTATGTCAACCCTGGATTTGAAAAAAGAAAAATTGGCCGACCGCATTGTGTATGAATCCGAAGCCAACAGAAGCATTGAAAAACGCTTAAAAAACAAACCTCAATTTGTGACCATTGATGCTGTATTGAACGATCCAAGCCAACCGATAACATTCGAAAAAGAAAACATCGCAGTTTTATACGCTGCCGGTGAAATTTATGATTCAGGAAATGATGGCGTTGTTGAGAAAAAAATGTTGAAAGTCATTGAAGAAATACAACAAGATTCAACCATCAAAGCCGTTGTTTTCAGGGTCAATTCTCCTGGCGGAAGTGCCTATGCTTCAGAACAAATATGGAAATCCATCCATGATTTAAACAAACAAAAGCCAGTCATCGTTTCCATGGGTGATTATGCGGCTTCCGGTGGATATTACATTTCAAGCGGTGCCTCAAAAATTATAGCTTCGCCAACCACCATTACAGGTTCTATTGGCGTTTTCGGGATGTATTTCAATATTGATGAATTGACCAACAAAATTGGAGTCAATATTGATGTGGTCAAAACGAATGCGAATGGAGATTTGGGAAATATGACACGCCCAATGACACAAATGGAAAGGGCTAAGATTCAACAACATGTGAATCGCACGTATGACTTGTTTATCAAACGTTGCGCTGATGGGAGAAATATGGGTGTTCAGGAAGTAAAACGCATTGCCGAAGGTCGTGTCTGGACAGGTACACAAGCCAAAGAACTTGGACTGGCAGATGCTTTGGGAGGCATAGATTTTGCCATTCAAGAAGCTTCAAAAATGAGTAAAACCCCAAAATACAATTTGGTATATTACCCCAAAAAGAAAGATTTCCTGGCCCAATTGGTTGAAGACTTATCTGAAAAAACACAGTATAAGGTTGCCAAAATGCTGCTCGGCGAAAAGTACGAACCGCTGATCCACCTTGCTACATCTAAAATTCAAACAGGGACCCTTGCTAAATCAGAAATTGAAACCATCAACTAAAAACATGAAGCGTTCGTCCTTTTATATCGTGCTATTACCCTTTTCCTGGCTGTATGGCCTGGCGACAGGGATACGTAATATCTGCTTCAACATAGGCATTCTCAGATCAAAAAGTTTTCCAATGCCCATTTTGACGATCGGAAATATCACCGTTGGCGGAACAGGGAAAACACCCATCACAGAATACCTGATCAAACACCTTCAAAGCAGCTATCAGTTGGCCGTACTTAGTCGTGGATACAAACGAAAAACCAAAGGATTTTTGATTGCAAACGATCCTTTTGACTGGCGTGAAATTGGTGATGAACCCACACAATTAAAGCATAAGTTTCCCGAAATAACAGTTGCAGTCGATGAAGACAGGTGTCATGGCGTGGAACAACTCATGCATGAAAAACAAAATCCGTTCATCGACATCATTTTGTTGGACGACGCTTTTCAGCATAGAAGTTTGACTCCTAGTTTGTCCATCTTATTGATTGATTACAACAGGCCCATCAATCAAGACTCTTTGTTACCTGCTGGCAATTTAAGAGAGTCTGCTTCGCAAATGAAACGCGCTCAAATCATCATTGTCACCAAATGTCCACCGGACATCAAACCGATGGAAATGAGAATTTTAACATCAGGAATTGACCCACTTCCATATCAAAGCCTGTTTTTTTGCACCCAAGTACACGGATCGTTAAAGCCCATCATTCAAAAACGAGGTTTTCACGAAAATATCATTGATATACCTGAAGATTCGGATGCCGATCCTATCGAAATGATGGATCATACCATCCCCAAAACCCTTGAACAGTTGCATCTTGAAAAAAGACCGGTCCTGATCATCACCGGCATTGCATCGCCAGAGCCATTTATCGAATCGATTCGCAATACTGTTGATCAGGTTTCTACATTGCAATTCAATGACCATCACGATTTTAACAAACGCGATTTAAAAAAAATTGATCAAGCATTTCAAGCCATACAAAAAGATGGCGGAATCATCATCACAACCGAAAAAGATGCCGTTCGACTTCAAAAAAATGAACTATTTTCGGCATTGCTACCTTATATATACTATCCCACCCTGGAAATTGCCTTTTTAGGCGATGATCCGGATGCCTTTATCAACAAAGTATCAGAATATGTTAGAATTAATAAACGACACCGCACAATTTCTCAAATCAAGGATTAAACAAAGTCCTAAAACGGCCATCATTTTGGGAACCGGATTGGGCGCTTTGGCGAAAGAAATTGACATTCTTGATGAAATCCCTTACGACCAAATACCACACTTCCCCATTTCAACGGTTGAAGGGCATTCCGGAAAATGGATTATTGGAAAACTTGGCGGAAAAGACATTTTGGCCATGCAGGGCCGTTTTCATTATTATGAAGGCTACAACATGCAGCAAGTAACCTTCCCAATTCGGGTTATGAAAGCGCTGGGTATTGAAACACTTTACGTATCGAATGCTGCAGGTGGCATGAATGATGCCTTTCATATTGGTGATTTGATGCTCATCAGTGACCACATCAATCTGTTTCCCGAACATCCGCTAAGAGGTCGGAATGACAACCGCTTGGGACCAAGATTTCCGGATATGAGTGAAGCTTATTCACCTCGTTTGAGAACAATTGCACAAAATATTGCCCTTGAAAAAGGCATCACCCTACGCGAAGGTGTTTATGTCGGAACTTCAGGACCAACCTATGAAACGCCGGCAGAATACGCCTATTTTAAATCGATTGGCGGAGATGCCGTGGGCATGTCTACGGTTCCTGAAGTCATTGTGGCCAGGCATTCAGGCATGGAGGTTTTTGCCATTTCCGTCATCACAGATTTGGGCATCAAAGGAAAAATTATTGAAGTATCGCATGAAGAGGTACAACGTGCTGCCAATGAAGCACAACCAAAAATGACCACCATCATGCGTGAACTTATTCAAAGATCATAAAATGAAACGAACAGAATTAAAAGAATTGGGTGAATTTGGATTGATCAATCTGCTCACAAAAGACATTGAGATCCAAAATAGCTCAACCAAATATGGTGTCGGCGACGATGCTGCTATACTAAATTTTTCGGACAACGATGTCCTGGTTTCAACCGATTTACTGCTGGAAGGCATTCACTTTGATTTGACCTACTTTCCGCTAAAGCATTTGGGTTATAAAGCCGCAACGGTCAATTTTTCTGACATTTGCGCCATGAATGGTACGCCCAAACAATTGACAGTTTCGATCGGTGTTTCCGCAAAATTCTCTGTCGAGCATTTGGAAGAACTTTATGCAGGAATCAAAGCAGCATGTGCCAATTACCAAGTGGATCTTATTGGCGGAGATACCAGTGCCTCCATGACAGGTTTAACCCTAAGTCTCACCTGCATCGGTGAAATTGAAAAAGGAAAAGCCGTTCAAAGAAATGGAGCAAAAACCAACGATTTGATATGTGTCAGTGGAGATTTGGGTTCAGCCTATATGGGATTGCAACTTTTGGAACGGGAAAAAAAGGTGTTCCAGAATGAAAACGTTGCCAATCCGGATTTTATCGGCAAGGAATATTTGATTCAAAGGCAATTGAAGCCTGAAGCCAGACTGGATATCGTCAAAGCGTTGAAAAACAAGCAAATTGTACCGACCTCCATGATTGATATTTCTGATGGATTGTCGTCTGAAATACTACACCTTTGTACGCAAAGTCAATGTGGGTGCCGCATTTATGAAGAAAAAATACCCATCGACTATCAAACTGCCGCACAAGCTGAAGAAATGAATTTAAATCTGACTACAGCCGCACTCGATGGAGGTGAAGATTATGAGTTGTTGTTTACTGTTCCATTGAGTCTGCATGACCAAATCAGAGAAATAAAGGGGGTACGCCTCATCGGACACATTTGTGACAGAGCTTTGGGGACCAGACTGGTGACCAGAGATGGCAATGAATTGGATATGAAAGCACAAGGATGGGTGAGCCATTCATAATCATCCTTGTTTCTGCATTTTTTTACAGTATAAAGCTTTCAAACTGCAATTTTTCTGCATATTTGCACTTATTTTGAAAATAAATGCATCTTTCCTTTGCCCATTCAAATCTTCTTAGCTACTTTTGTATTCTATTTGAATGCGCAATGAAAGACAAATCTAACAGACTTCTTTTCATTAAGGAAATCATTAAGAACAGCAAAATCGGCAGTCAGGAAGAATTGCTTAATCTTTTGAAGAAGAGCAACTTCGACTTGACTCAGGCAACTCTTTCCCGCGACCTCAAACAATTGAAGGTAGCCAAAATGCCTGATTACGAAGGTGGTTATATTTATGTACTTCCCGAAGGAACGAATACGATTAAGCCAAGTTGGTCAAAAATACCGGAAATCGGATATTTGGCGAGCGGTTTTCTCTCTATTGATTTTTGTGGCGTATTTGCAGTCATCAAAACAAAACCGGGATATTCCGGAGGTATTGCAGCTGATTTGGATCAACGTATTTCAAATGAGATACTTGGGACAATCGCAGGTGATGATACCATCCTGATTATCCCCAAAGAGCACGTCACCCGAGAAGCGTTGCTTCGGGCTTTGTCCGAAATACTCCCCGTCTGACATATATCCGTGAATAGGAACATCGTATGTCTTGACTGTATGGTCAGGGAATATGGTATTATTGATTTTATAATTTAACCTTATAAATGGACACAACAATTGAGGTGATGATTGCCAATCAATCACACATTAAATACGTTGAAACCATCCTAGAAACAATTGCCAGTGCGGCAAAAGTACGTGGAACAGGTATCGCCAAACGATCCCCTGAATACGTTACGCAAAAAATTCTGGAGGGAAAAGCCATCATTGCATTGAATGGCGAAGAGTTTGCCGGCTTCTGTTATATTGAAACCTGGGGAAATAAACAATTCGTTGCTAATTCCGGACTGATTGTCGTCGAAAAATTTCGAGGTCACGGATTGGCAAAAAGAATCAAGCAAAAGGCCTTTGAGTTGTCCCGGACCAGATTTCCGGATGCAAAGATTTTTGGACTCACGACGGGTGCTGCGGTCATGAAAATCAATTATGAATTGGGATACAGACCTGTCACTTATGCAGAATTAACCGATGATGAAGCCTTTTGGAAAGGGTGCCAAAGCTGTGTAAACTATGACATCCTTCAAAGACAAAATCGACGGTTTTGCATGTGTACAGCCATGTTGTACGATCCAAAAGAACACCCCGAGAAAGAAGAAAAATAATCAATAAGTCAAAGATTCAATAGCAATTGGTATGAAAGAAAAAGTTGTATTGGCATACAGTGGTGGTTTAGATACTTCATTTTGTGCAAAATATTTATCAGAGGAAAAAGGTTACGAAGTGTACACTGCTTTGGCCAACACCGGCGGTTTTTCAAAAGAAGATTTGGAACGCATTGAAGCAAACGCCTACAAATTGGGTTCCGTTAAACACATCAATCTTGACGTAACCAAGGAATACTACGAAAAAAGCATCAAATATATGATCTTCGGCAATGTACTCAGAAATGGAACCTACCCCATTTCTGTTAGTTCCGAACGCATTTTTCAGGCCATCGCCATTATTGAATACGCCAAAGAAATTGGTGCAGACTATGTTGCCCACGGTTCAACCGGAGCTGGCAACGACCAAATTCGTTTTGATCTGACCTTCAACGTTTTGGCCCCACATATTAAAATCCTGACCCCAACCAGAGACATGATTTTAACTCGTGAATATGAAATCAACTACTTAAAAGAACATGGTTTCGAAGCGGATTTCAAAAAAATGGAATACTCCATCAACAAAGGTTTGTGGGGCACCTCAATTGGAGGAAAAGAAACGCTGAAATCGGATCAAACTTTACCGGAAGAAGCCTATCCCTCACATTTGACGGCAACAACAGCGGAAGAAATGTTGACCATTTCATTCGAAAAGGGTGAAATCTGTGCAGTCAATGATGAACCTTTTGAAGATAAGGTCAAAGCCATTCAGAAAATCGAAGCCATCGCTTCCAGATATGCCGTTGGAAGAGACATGCACATTGGCGACACCATCATCGGAATCAAGGGTCGTGTGGGCTTTGAAGCTGCAGGACCAATGGTGATTCTTCAAGCACATAAAATGTTGGAAAAGCATACCTTAACCAAATGGCAGCAGTATTGGAAAGACCAAATCGGCACCTGGTATGGCATGTTCTTACACGAAGCCCAATATCTGGAACCCGTCATGCGCGACTGTGAAGCCTTTTTGCAGAGTTCACAAGAACAGGTCACCGGAAAAGTCTATGTGTCCTTAAGACCCTATCATTTTGTCATGGTTGGCATTGACAGCCCATTTGATTTAATGAAGTCTGAATTTGGAGAATATGGAGAAACCCAAAAAGCCTTTACAGCAGAAGACGCCAAAGGATTCACCAAAATCTTGGGCAATTCCACCAAAATCTTTCATGCAGTTCAAAAGAAAAACGGAAAATAATGATACGTATCGGAATCGTTGGAGGCGCAGGGTATACTGCAGGGGAATTGATTCGTTTGTTGGTCAACCACCCATTCAGCCAAATCGTCTTTATAAACAGCACCAGCAATGCGGGTAAACCGGTTACGGATATCCATGGTGGGCTGATTGGTGAATGCGACCTGCATTTCACCGATCAACTCATGTTAAACGACATCGATGTACTGTTTCTTTGTTCTGCACATGGCGACAGCAAAACCTTTGTTGAAAACAACGCCATTCCTGAACAGGTAAAAATCATAGATTTGTCTACCGATTATCGTGCAGAAAGTAAGGAACATGATTTCGTTTACGGCCTTCCTGAAGTGCAAGCGGAAAAAATAAAAACGGCAAAACATGTCGCCAATCCCGGCTGCTTTGCAACGGCCATTCAACTGGCCATTCTGCCTTTGGCGCATGCAGGATTGTTGCATGCGGACATCCATGTCAGTGCCATCACAGGGTCAACAGGTGCAGGTGTGAAACCCACATCAAGCACCCATTTTAGCTGGAGGAACGACAACATTTCCGTGTACAAAGTTTTCAATCACCAGCATTTGCAGGAAATTGGACAATCCATCAAACGGCTACAATCCAACTTCAACCAAGGGCTTCACTTTATACCCTTTCGAGGTGATTTCTCCCGTGGCATATTTGCTACCATTTACACCGACTTTAAAGGAACTGTGGAGGAAGCCGTTCAACTGTATGCGCAATTTTACAAAGACGCAGCTTTCACACATGTGACTGCAGCAAATCCCGATCTCAAACAAGTGGTCAACACCAACAAATGCGTATTGCATGTTGAGAAACACGGAGATAAATTGTTTATCGTTTCCGTCATTGACAACCTGTTGAAAGGAGCCTCCGGTCAGGCCGTTCAAAACATGAACCTCATGTTTGGCCTGGATGAGAAAACCGGATTACAGTTAAAACCCGTGGCTTTTTAAAAAATTTGAGTATGAAATTATTTGATGTATATCCCCTTTTTGACATAAACATTGTCTCTGGCAAAGGTTGCTATACCTATGACGATAAAGGCAATGAATATTTGGATCTTTATGGTGGTCATGCCGTGATTTCGGTTGGCCATGCACATCCAACCTATGTTGAATATATTTCCAAACAAGTAGCACAGTTGGGGTTTTATTCCAATTCTGTGCAAAATAAGTTGCAGGAGGCTTTCGCCGAAAAACTGGGAAAAGCCTGCGGTTATGAAGATTACGACTTGTTTTTAATCAATTCCGGAGCTGAAGCCAATGAAAATGCCTTAAAGCTGGCTTCTTTTCATACGGGTCGAAAAAAAGTCGTATCCTTTCAAAAGAGCTTTCACGGAAGAACTTCTGCAGCGGTTCGAGTAACCAACAACCCCAAAATCGTTGCCCCCATCAATGAAGGTTTTGAAGTCGCGTTCCTACCATTAAACGATTTGGAAGCCGTCAAAAAGGAGTTGGCATCAAACGATGTATGTGCTGTTATCATAGAAGGTATTGTGGGTATTGGAGGCATTCAGGTGCCACAAATCGAGTTCATGCAGGGATTGAGAAAAGCATGCACCGAAACAGGGACCATCTTAATTTTGGATGAAATCCAATCCGGATACGGTCGAAGCGGACGTTTTTTTGCACACCAATATGCCGGTATCAAACCCGACTTAATCACCGTTGCCAAAGGCATTGGAAATGGATTTCCCATGGGTGGTTTGCTCATCAGCCCGCTTTTCAAAGCCGTACATGGCATGCTCGGAACTACTTTTGGCGGCAACCACCTTGCCTGCGCTGCAGGTTTGGCTGTGCTTGAAATTATGGAAAAAGAAAAGCTGGTTGAAAACGCACTGAACATTGGCAATTACCTGATGGAGAAGCTGAAAACCAACAAAAAAATCAAAGAAGTACGTGGACAAGGCCTAATGATTGGATTGGAATTTGAACAACCCATTCGGGACATCAGGCAGCAACTACTTTTCGAAAAACATATTTTCACCGGTGTGAGTGGTACAAACGTCATCCGATTGTTGCCCCCGCTTTGTTTAAGCAAGGCCCAAGCAGACTGTTTTCTGGAAAAATTCGAAGAAGTTCTGGAAAATGTATAAACCCATACGGGTCCTTTCAACACCAATCAAGAAAAACTCCTAACTTTGGGAAAAATATCATTCTTTAAAATAGTTACCATATGAGAATCAGCATTATCGGAGCAGGAAATATGGGCGGAGCCATCGCTCGCGGTCTTTGTAAAGGAACTTTTTTTAAAGGTCAGGATATTTGTGTGAGCGATGTGAACAAAAACAATTTGGACAACATTGCTTCCCTGGGTTTAAACATTCGTTGCACCAGTTCCAACAGAGAATGCGTGCAGGGTGCTGACATCATTTTATTGGCCGTGAAACCCTGGATGGTTGATTCCATCGCCAGCGAAATCAAGGACTTGCTGCAATATGACAAACAAATGGTTTTATCCATCGCCGCCGGTGTTCCCTTGTCCAAATTGAAAGACGCTTTTTCGGATCAGGATCAGGTCCCGACTTTGTTTCGGATCATACCAAATACAGCCATTGATGTTTGTGAAAGCTTTTCATGTATTGCTTCGTGGAATGCAAACAATGAACAAGAAACCTTGATTGTAAACATCTTTGACGAATTGGGCAAAGCCCTGTTGATTCCTGAATCTCAGATCAACGCATTCATGTCTTTGTCTTCATGCGGTATTGCATATGCTTTTAGATACATTCGTGCAGCAATGGAAGGCGGCGTTGAAATGGGAGTTTATCCGGAAATGGCAAAACAAGTGGTGCTGCAAACCCTGAAAGGCGCTGTTGCCTTACTCGAAAAAACAGGCAATCATCCTGAAGTTGAAATCGACAAAGTGACAACTGCAGGAGGTATCACCATCAAAGGGTTGAATGAAATGGAACATGCAGGATTTTCGTCTGCAGTGATTAAAGGTTTGAAGGCCAGTCAAATACAATAAAATGTCCGGTTTTAAATATAAAAGAATTGCCGTTAAAGTAGGTAGCAACGTTTTAACAACACCTGATGGGAATTTGGATGTTCAAAGGATATCTTCCATTGTAAATCAAATTTCCATTTTACATCAATCCGGTGTGGAAGTGTTGTTGATTTCCTCTGGTGCAGTTGCATCCGGTAGAAGTGCTGTGACTCCAACCAGAAAATTAGATGCGGTTGATCAACGTCAATTGTATTCAGCCATTGGACAAGTCGTATTGATACATGAATATCACCGCCTTTTTCAGGAAAAAGGTTTGGTTTGCGGACAAATTCTCACTACGAAAGAAAGTTTCAGCAGCCGCCGGCATTACCTGAATCAAAAAAATTGCATCACCGTGATGCTGGAAAATGGGGTTATACCCGTTATCAATGAAAATGACACCATCTCTGTGACAGAATTGATGTTCACAGACAATGATGAGTTGTCTGGATTGATTGCCACCATGATGGATGCAGAAGCGCTCCTCATTTTAAGCAACATCGACGGTATTTACGATGGGAATCCGACCGATAAAAATTCCAGGGTCATTCGGGAAATTCAGCCTGGCACCGACTTGAAACGCTACATCGCGGACGAAAAATCATCTTTTGGCCGGGGAGGCATGCTGACCAAATGCAACATTGCCAAAAAGGTCGCTGAAGAAGGCATCGCAGTATATATTGCAAATGGAAAAAAAGACGGCATTCTTCCCAGCTTGTTGACTGAAAATTCAGGAATGATTTGCACCCATTTCATCCCCAATAAAAAAGCTTCGGCTGTCAAAAAATGGATCGCGCATTCAGAAGGCTTTGCCAAGGGCAAAGTTCAAATAAACGAAGGATGTTTCGAAGCCTTGAATAAAAAAGCCACCAGCATTTTGCCGGTTGGAATGACCCATGTTTTTGGTAATTTTGAAAAAGGGGACATTGTCACGGTGTTGGATCCCAAGGGAAACAGCATTGGGGTTGGCAAAGCACAATATGGTTCTGAAAGTATCAAAGAACTTCTGGGAAAAAAAGGCGAAAAAGCCTTCATTCATTATGATTACTTATTTTTAGACTAATCTATTATGAATCTGCAACATACATTTGAATCCGTAAGAAATGCCGGCAGAAGTTTGGCATTTCTCAGCGATGTACAAATCCACGATATTTTAATGGATGTCGCCGATATGGCCATCGAGAGATCAGCAGAAATTCTGATCGAAAATAAAAAAGATTTGAGTCGGATGGATCCCAAAGATCCCAAATACGACCGCTTAAAACTCACAGAAGCACGCATTGATGGCATTGCTTCTGATATGCGCGCTGTGGCCAATTTACCCAGCCCGCTAGGCCGGATTTTGGCAGAAAAAACGCTTCCCAATGGCATGACACTGACCAAAATGTCTGTTGCTTTTGGTGTCATTGGCATCATCTATGAATCCAGACCAAATGTCAGTTTCGACGTTTTTTCACTGTGTTTGAAATCAGGCAACGCCTGTTTGCTCAAAGGCAGTAAAGATGCGCACGACTCCAACACCATGATCGTCAAACTCATTCATGAGGTATTGTCCAAGCATGGGGTGGATGCTGCTGCTTGTACCTTATTGCCTGCCGATCGAGAGGCGACTACAGAACTGATGCAGGCACGTGACTATGTCGATTTAATCATCCCAAGAGGCAGTGCAGGACTTATCCAATTTGTGCGTGAAAATGCCCGCATTCCTGTCATTGAAACAGGAGCTGGTATTTGTCATACCTATTTCGATGAGGAAGGTGATTTGGAGAAAGGAAAAGCCATTGTCTTCAACGCGAAAACCCGTAGGGTGAGCGTGTGCAATGCATTGGATTGCCTGGTCATCCATGAAAGCCGCCTGAACGACGTAGCCGAACTTTGCGGCCCATTGGCATCTGAGCAGGTCGTTATCTATGCAGACAGTAAGGCTTACCAAAAATTGGAAGGCCACTATCCGTCCGATTTGCTCAAAAAAGCCGATGAATCGCATTTTGGGACCGAATTTCTCGATTATAAAATGGCTGTGAAAACAGTGACTGACACCCATCAGGCCTTGGATCACATCAGTCATTTTAGTTCCAAACACAGCGAATGTATCGTAACGGAGAATCTTCAAACAGCACAACTTTTTGAACGTTCCATCGATGCCGCCTGTGTGTATACGAATGTTTCAACGGCCTTTACAGATGGTGCACAATTCGGATTGGGTGCAGAAATTGGCATCAGCACGCAAAAGCTACACGCCAGAGGCCCCATGGCATTGGAAGAACTTACCACGTACAAATGGTTGATTCGGGGGAATGGACAAATTCGTAATTCATGATTTCCAAAACTGCGAACACAGCAACTTGCGTAGAAATTATCACCATTGGCGATGAAATGCTTATTGGTCAGGTGGTCGACACCAACTCGGCCTGGATGGCGCGTGCCCTGAACAAGGCCGGATTCCAGGTGGTTCAAATCACAACCGTCGGAGACGCACAAAAGGCCATCCTGGAATCCATCGACCATGCTTTCAAGCGTGCTGAAATCGTATTGATAACAGGTGGTATCGGTCCAACCAAGGATGACATCACCAAACAAACGCTTTGTTTGTATTTCAATACCCATCTCATTCACAATGAAGAGGTTGAAGCCAATATTCGTGCGCTTTTTTCAACCAGACCTCAGGTACTGAATGAACTAACCATGGCACAAGCGAAGGTGCCCGAAACGGCTACCATCATTCAAAATAAAAGAGGCACAGCACCCATCACATGGTTTGAAAATAAAGGGAGAATACTGGTATCCATGCCAGGAGTTCCTGCCGAAATGGAAGAAGCCATGCGTTCCGATATCATTCCCCGATTGTCGGATCATTTTAAGACTCCGTCCCTGATCCATCAAACCGTTTTGGTTGTTGGTATCCCGGAATCCAGTCTGGCCATTCAATTGACAGATTGGGAAAACGCATTGCCTGATTTTATAAAATTGGCCTACCTGCCTTCGGCCGGAATGGTTCGCCTCAGATTGAGTGGTTTTTTACCAGACCAGCAGGCCTTGGATATTGCCATTGAAAACGAGCTGCAGAAGTTACGCAGCATCCTTGGGAAAGCCATTTTTGCAGAAACAGATGTTTTACCCGAGGTTGAGATAGGGCGATTATTGACAGAAAAAGGATTGTGGCTGGCCACAGCCGAAAGCTGTACAGGTGGCAACATTGCACATCAACTGACCACCATTTCAGGAAGTTCCGCATTTTTCAAGGGCTCTATTGTGGCCTACAACAACGAGGTGAAAATACAGCAACTTGGGGTAAAGGAAGACACCTTGCTTCGAAATGGAGCGGTGAGCCGTGAAGTTGTTCAAGAAATGGCAGCAGGTGTTCGCAAACGACTGCAATCGGACATTGGCGTGGCTGTTTCTGGCATTGCCGGACCAAGCGGAGAAACCGAAGGCAAACCAGTGGGAACCGTTTGGATTGCCGTTTGCAACGACAAAAAAAGCATTGCCAAACGATTTCAGTTTGGCCAACAACGCATTAGAAATATAGAAATGGCTACATTGATGGCCTTTACACTCATAAAAGAAATTTTGGAGGATTAAACGATGAGACACTTTACCAACGTTCAGGATTTAGGCAATTTACAAAATGCCGTTCAAGAAGCGCTCGAAATCAAAAAAAACAGATACGCTTACAAACATTTGGGTGAAAACAAGACCTTGATGATGGTATTCTTCAACTCAAGTTTGCGCACGCGCTTAAGCACACAGAAAGCAGGCATGAATCTGGGCATGAACACCATGGTCCTGGACATCAACCAAGGAGCCTGGAAATTGGAGACAGAACGTGGAGTCATCATGGATGGAGACAAACCCGAACATCTGTATGAAGCCATTCCTGTGATGGGCTGTTACTGTGACGTGATCGGCGTACGTGCATTCGCCAAATTCGAAAGCAAACAATTTGATTATGAAGAAACCATTCTAAATCAGTTCATTGAATTGTCAGGTCGACCCGTTTTCAGCATGGAAGCAGCCACCGGCCATCCGCTTCAAAGTTTTGCCGATTTGATCACCATCGAAGAATACAAAGAAAAAAAACGTCCCAAAGTGGTTTTAACCTGGGCACCACACCCCAATGCCTTGCCACAGGCCGTACCCAACAGCTTTGCTGATTTCATGAACGAAGCCGATGTCGATTTTGTCATCACACATCCGGAAGGCTACGAGTTGGATGCAAAATTTGTACGCAATGCTCCGGTAGAATACGATCAGATGAAAGCATTTGAAGGAGCCGATTTCATTTATGCAAAAAACTGGTCAGCATATCAGGATCCGAATTATGGAAAAATACTGAGCAAAGACCGCAACTGGACTGTGAGCTCCAGACAAATGGCTGTCACCAACGATGCACGTTTTATGCACTGTTTGCCCGTTAGAAGAAATATGATTGTCACCGATGACGTCATCGAAGGTCCACGCAGCATCGTCATTCCAGAAGCAGCAAACCGTGAAATTTCGGCTCAAACAGTCATCAAACGCATTTTAGAAAGTCTTTAATTACCAATAGCAACATCAAGAACAACACTTTTACATGGATACAGTACTCAGTGGCATTCGGCCAACAGGAAGTTTACATTTGGGAAATTACTTCGGCGCATTGCGCAACTTCACGCGCATGCAACATGAAAACAATTGCTTTTTCTTCATCGCCGACTACCATTCACTTACCACCCATCCAAATACCAAAGACCTGCACAACAACGTGCAAGGCATCATTTGCGAATACCTGGCTGCAGGCATCGACCCCGACATTGCAACCATTTATGTCCAAAGCGATGTCAAAGAAGTGTTGGAACTCTATCTGATGTTGAACATGCATGCTTACATGGGAGAATTGGCCAAGACCACTTCATTCAAGGAAAAAGCCAGAAAACAACCTGAAAACGTGAACGCAGGTCTGCTTACCTATCCCGTGCTCATGGCAGCCGACATTTTGTTGCACAATGCCGACAAAGTCCCTGTTGGAAAAGATCAGGAACAGCATTTGGAAATGACCCGTAAATATGCCAGACGATTCAACAATTTTTATGGTGTTGAATTCTTTAAAGAACCAGCAGCCTTCAATTTTGGGGAAAACCTGATCAAAATACCCGGTTTGGACGGTAGTGGAAAAATGGGAAAATCAGAAGGCAATTGCATCTATCTGATAGATGAACCCAAGGACATTGAAAAGAAAGTAAAAAGGGCATTAACTGATTCCGGTCCAACAACCATGAACGCTGTAAAACCCGACTACATTGAAAATCTGTTTACGCTTTTAAAAGTCGTTTCTACGCCTGAAGTCTATCACTTCTATGATGAAAAATGGAACCAATGTGAGATAAGATACGGTGATTTAAAAAAGCAATTGGCCGAGGATATCATCCACCTCACCACTCCAATCAGAGAAAGATATCTTGAAATCAAAAACGACGATAGTTATTTACATCGCGTGGTTACGGAAGGTGCTGAAAAAGCCAGACAAAGTGCGCAAAATACCATGAAATCCGTTCGCGAAATCATGGGTTTCAAAGCTTATTAAAACTATTTGCGGTATTTCTTCTTTAAAGAGGAAATATCGCAAAACTATCTTTTTGATTGATTTTCAGATTGATACAATTCCTTCAACAAATTGTATTTGGCTTCAAGAATCTTATAATCATTCTCTTCCGGACAATCCTTCAACAATCGGGGAATATCAAACCTTTCATCCAAAAAATCGGACATTTTTACCTTAAAATAATCTGAGATCTGATTCAATTTGGTGACCGTAAAATCAATTTTTCCATGCTCGTGTTTCGAATAGGTGGTATTTGAAACGTTCATCGCCTCAGCAATGTTGCTTTGTTTTTCCTGAGCCCTCAATCGAACTCTCTGTAGTTTCGCTCCAACCAGCGCATTCAATTCAAAATTTATATGTTTAGAAGCCATGACACGAAATGTTGTATGATGAATGGTTAAATTACAACATCCACCCATTCAACAAGAACAACTTCAGGTTGAATATGTTTATTTTATGCGCAACTATTCCGCTTCAAAGAAACAAGGTGTTACTTTTAAGAAAATAATATTGATTCAAGCGTTGAAAATGCGCCTAACTTCATGCAGTACGTGGGTTTGTACATTCGTTGTTGCATGGAAAATTCCACTTTCGGAAAGTCTGTCCTGGCGCACACTTCCGGATGCATGTAGAATTTGATTGGAAGAAGTCACCAAACCAACATGCACAATTTTACCCGAATCGTTTTTGAAGAAAGCCACATCTGCCGGTTTGATTTCGGCATAGGGGATTGATTTTCCCATCAGACACTGATCTTTTGCATCTCTTGGCAGTTGTTTGTGATGCATGGATGCTAAAAGCTGAATAAATCCGGAACAATCGATGCCAAAAACCGATTTTCCACCCCACAAATAGGGGGCATTTAAAAATTGCATCCCCAATTGGATCAAATCCTGAGGTTCTCCAATATGAAAAAGAGATTCATCACAGGCATTGTCCACACAAGTCAAAGGAATATACCTTTCTGAATCACACATTATAAATGTATTGTGGTGGGGCAGATTGGCATACAGTTGACTTCCTGCTGGGAGAAACAAACGTTGAGGGGTACCAACCAAAGCAAACGGCACACAAGGTTTGGATAAAATGTTTATTTCCATTCCTTTCAGGTGGTCATAGGCATCATCGTTCAAAAAAGTCAGCATTTTGGTGGTAGCCCATCCACAATAGCCATCGGCGTGGTTTTGAATATAGCTCCAGTTTTTATCCGATTTCAATACATCAAAACACTCTCCAAACAACAGTTGAGAAATCATTTCTGCTTTTTCCGAAGGATCGCTTCTTAGTGGCAATAATGGGATATTTAATATGCCTTTCTGTTGGCTCATAAACCTTTACATAAATCAGAAGCAGTGATGATTTTCCAAACCCTTTTTCCATCCGGAGTCAAACCGTGTCCCTCCAATTGAAACAATTTGGTCACCATATCTGATATTTGTTCCAAATTTAATACGCTTTCACGCGAAATGGATACAGATTTAGCCAACATCCAGGATAAGCTGCTTCTAAGATCCTGAATCGGAGACAATCCTGTTTGCAAAATAGAATCAAGCACCTCGTAAAAAAACTTCTTGGAAGATTCCACTTTCAATTCTGAGGGAATGGCATCCAAATTATATTGTCCATCGACAAAAGTCAATCCAAATCCCAAAGCGTGGATGGTTCCTTCAATTTCTTTCAAACAAGATTGTTGAACCGGATCCAACTCCAGCTCTTCTTGATATAGCAATTTTTGGCTCAATGTAGCACCTCCCTGATGGCTTAGGAAATGCTCATACATCAATTTTTGATGCGCTCTTTGTTGATCAATGACATAAAGGTTTGAAGGCGTGCTTGCCAATATATAACCCAATGAAAAGGATCCGATGGCTTTGGGTAAGAAATCCGATGGAAGCGAATCCAGGTCTTCGAACAAAGAACTTTGATTGATTGCTTCATTTGAATACTGAAAGTCATCACTTTTCAAACGATCAGCACCAAACGTTTCCGAAAAGGTATCTCCGTGGTTAGATGTTTCTGATTTTTTTTCAAATCCATTCAACAAATCTTCCCAATTTGTCGGCACTCTGGTCGATTTTTGATTGCTGGATTGGAAAGGATTGTAACCGGAATTGTATTGAACAGAAGGAGAGGCTACATCACGCTCACCTGTAAAAACACGTATTTCAGGAGCATCGTCCCGATCAAAATCGATAGATGGAACGGCATTGGCTTTTCCCAATGCTTCACGGACAGTTGCATGAATGATGGGCCAAATGGCTTGTTCATGTTCAAATTTGACTTCCGTTTTCGTTGGATGAATGTTCACATCCAGGGCTTCCGGATTTACCTCAAAATACAAAAAATAGGTTGGATTTTGTCCCTGAGGAATGAGCAAATCATAAGCTTTGAGCACTGCCGATCGAAACAATTTGTGCTTGATAAACCGGTCATTCACAAAAAAATACTGCATGTAGTCACGCAAACAAGCCGATGCAGGATCACCAACAAATCCTTTGATACGGATCAACTGGGTTTCAACTTCCACAGGATATAGCTGTTTGTGCAACATCCCGCCACTGCGCTTCCCAAAAATATGGAGGATTCTTTGTTTTAATGAACCTGGTTGAAGTTGAAACAGGGTTTCTTCATTGTGGATCAAAGAAAGTTGCAATTCAGGATAAACCAAAGCAATTTGAAAGAATGTATCCCGAATAGCTTTGAGTTCTTTCGTGTTATCGCCCAGAAATTTGCGGCGTGCAGGAATATTAAAAAATAAGTTGCGCACATAAATTTTGGTACCGACAGATGAAATCACAGGTTCCTCGTTGGTGACCTGCGAACCAGCAATCTCAATTTTCCAGGCGAATTCATCCACTGTTCGTTGCGTAATCAATTCAACCTGAGCAACAGAAGCAATGGAAGCAAGTGCTTCGCCTCTGAATCCCATCGTTTTTAAATGGAATAAGTCGTTTGCCTGATTTATTTTTGAAGTCGCATGGCGTTCAAAACAGCATTTCGCATCGGCAGGTGACATGCCTGATCCATTATCTGAAATTCTGATCAGGGTTTTCCCTGCATCTTTCAAATAAACTTCAATTTGAGTAGCTCCGGCATCAATGGCATTTTCAACCAATTCTTTGACGACAGAGGCCGGTCGTTGAATGACCTCCCCTGCAGCAATTTGATTTGCAACTGATTCTGGCAATAGATGAATGATGTTTTCCATAAATGCTTTCAGAATGATGGATTGCTACGTCTCGAACGCTCAGATCCCCTTTTTTTCACAGGTAGACGATACGAACGAAAAATGTCTTCAGGCGAAATGGGCCTTCCTTCTCCATACCAGGCAAATTGATCGAGATAACGGACAGAAGATTCCACCAAATTCAAAGGATAAAACTTTCCTTCGGGTTTTGGAAAAACGACCACCTTTTTAATTTTATCATCTTTTCTATACAGGTCCAGAGAGCTCCCCATCAAGCGATTCAATCCGGAAATAATTTTATTTTCGTCGATGGGCAAAAAGATGGTTTCTGCATTGCCTCTAATTTCAACTTTGACAACCTTGCCTGAATCAAAATAGGCCTTTAAATCCTTCCCCGATGTTTGATTGTACAGAGAATCTGCCACATACTCAGATAAGAAAGCAGCACTCTGAATGTGCAACATTTTAGGTTTGTTGTTTTGCGTGTGCATTTGAATTAGTTCCCCTGTAATCTGCTGTTTGTCAGACCACAAAACCGGATTCCCATGAAATGAAATGATTGAATCTTTGGTTGAATAAAACAATGAATCGCAAATTCCCTGAAAGTCGTTTCGAAAAAATCGCGCTTGATGATATGCCATGACCGATTTGTGAATGGAATCCTGAACGGTTTTCAAGGTGTCCGCATGAACCCAGAGTGTATCCTGAGAGCTGTACTCCAAAAGAAAAGGCTCACGAGACATCAATCCCACTCCCTGTTTCTCATCACTGTAGCCATATCCACCAATCATGGTCATTTGCTGGGTTGTATCAATCAATACGACATTTCCGAAAGCTTCACCAATTGATTTCTTGGAGTTGAAATAAACCGTATCACCAGTCAATTTTCTGCGGTCGCTGATGACATAAGAACGATTATACAATTCTGCCTCATCGGTGGTGGTATTGTACTTTCCCTTATTGGTAAAAATATAAGCACTATCAGAATAAATATCTGTTGGCACATCGATGTTGGCAATGTGGGTATTTGTATTGTAAACCAGCTCTTTATTGATCATAGTAAATTGAGGGTTGACCAATTTTACACTATTCTTGAAGTGTGCCAGCTTTGACGCCGGGCTGTACTGACCATATTCAGACGACAATTCATTATTTCCATCGACCAACAAACCACCATCAAAAAAATAGCCAAGGTTGGAGACCCTGTCATAATTTAAACTGTCGGTAAAAAGGGTGACTTGCCTGTTTTCCAATCGAACTTTCTCACGGATTTGAGCCAACTTGGTGACCCCATCATAAAACAACCAGGCTCCATACAGAAACAAGGTATCACCCTGTTCCATGTGTACATTGCCGAAACAATACAATGAATTGGTTTTTGGATAAAAATGAGCCGAATCACTAAAAAGTTTTGCGCCTTCGTGTTTAAAACGGACATTTCCGGATAATATCTGATAATCGGGATTCAGAAAACCATCAAATGACAATTTATCGGCATGTTCCATCAAAATACTGCGACCTTTCTTAGATTGCAGTTTTTTGGCCTTAATGACAGGGACTTTCATCAATCCGGATTGCTCGAATTGATGCGTCATTGTTGGCTGTTTGACTGTTTTTGATTTTGAAGTTGACGGTTGTGTTTTGGCTTTCTGTTCTGTTTGTTTTTTAACCACATTTCTAGGCATATCAGGAATGGAAATCCTGATTCTGGGCTTAGGCTGAGCTGCTTTTTGATTGGCCTGGGCTTGGACAAAAACGGGCATCAAACACAACACAGAGGTGATGCATACCAATCGTAATCTTTCGAAATGTAGAGAAATCCTCTTCATTTTTTAATCCAACCCGGATATTTAAAGTTGCAGTTGCTCCACTGCTCGCTGATGCGGATATATGTAGTACGTTGCTTTTCCCGAATCCAGTTCTCAATCACTTTTTCCCTTTTTCTTTCCAAAACCAAATTTTTCAACAGCTGAAAATCATCCGTCACATTTGCACGATGGGCATTGATTTTGGTTTTCAAACGAATCACTGCACAAACCTCCCTGCCTTTTTCATTGAGCATGGAAAAAGGTTGGGAAACATCACCAACTTTCATGGAATACACCAAACGACCTATTTCATTTGGCAATTCCTCCAAAGCAAAGCGCGTCGTTTTATTTCGAACATCATTGAGCGCAGCCTGGTTGTTATTCACCATCAAACCACCACTGTTTTTGGTATCTTTATCAAAAGAAAACAAACGTACTGCTTGCTCAAAATTCATTTTATTAGAGCGAATTAAATCGGCAATACTATCCAGTCTCATCAAGGCAGCATTGCGTTCATTGCTGGTGATTTCCGGAGTCAGTAAAATGTGTCTGCAATTGATCCTATCGCCCCTTTTTTCAATCAATTGAATGATATGAAAACCCCGTTCCGTTTGAACAATCTTCGAAACTTTTGTGGGATCGGTCAAAGAAAACGCCACATTAGCAAATTCGGGGAGTAACTCATTTCTTCCGACAAAACCCAATTCACCGCCGGCACGTGAAGAGCCTATGTCTTGAGAGTACATAATGGCCAGGGCAGAAAAACTGGTTCCATTGTTGATTCTATCGGTATAGTCCCTCAAGCGCTGTTTGATCGATTCAATTTGATTGGTGGCATATTGAGGTTCTATGGTAATAATCTCCACTTCATATTCGGCTTCAATAAGAGGAATACTGTCTTTGGGTAACGTTGAATAGAATTGGCGGATCTCGGCAGGAGTGACTGTGATGTGATTGACCAATTTATTTCTAACTTGTTTGGTCAACTCTTTTTCACGCAACTGTTCCATCAGCATCTCTCTGATTTTCGAGGATGGTTTTTGAAAATGCTCTTCTACCTTTTCTTTAGATCCAAGTTGAGAAGTATAGAATGACATTTGTTGATCGACCATTGAAATCAAATCGTTTTCTGCAACCACGATGCTGTCAAAATCGGCCTGATGTAAATACAATTTTTTGATGGCCAGTTGTTCGGGCAAGGTACAATAGGGATCTCCATCAAATTTCATTCCCTGGCCTTGCATTTCAAGTTTCAGAGCCTCCACATCAGAACGAAGAATGGTCTCATCGCCAACAGTCCAAACGACTTCATCAATGATATTGGTCTGAGCTTTCAGCGTTGAAATTGACGTGAACATCAACAACAAAATGAGTATACGAATTTTCATTAATTTGTTTTTTTCAGATTTTCATCAAAATACGTGATTTTCCCTTTCTTGAGTGCCTGACGATATAAATCGCGTTCAAAATCATGTACAAAAGTAGTTTTTTGCATGTTAGTCACAACACTGCGAACCTCTTCTTTTACATATTCGAAAGGCGCTGTTTCACCAGCTGAAACATAATCGTCTATATACAGCAAATATTGATAATCGCCTACAACCACATCCAAAGATCTACTGGTTTTCAAAAAACCTGTTGGATTGGACATATTATAAGAAGCTTTTCCCAATAAATCCACAAACAGCACCCATCTGTCCAAAAAGAATTCGACTTTTCCACCATTTTGGACACAAAATGATTCTATTTGTTGAAAAGATTCGTCCGTTGTCTTTTTATAGATACTCTTTATTTTTTGCATGCCAGGGGCTGATTTCGGCACCATGATAAAAACCCCTTTGACCAAATCATGGCCAGTAACAAACCGATCGCGGTTGTTTTCATAAAAAACCTGCAGTATGGTGTCTGAAATCGCTTGTTGCCATTTTTCATTCATCAATTCCTGTTGATAGGAATGGATGATCAAAGACCTTCGGTAACTTTCAACCAATGCATCCAAAGCTTCTACATCAGGCAAATTTTTCTGAGCTTGCTCATACAACAAAATGTCATTTACCTTGTTTTGAATATATAGCTTTAAATATGCAATGCTGTCTTTGCTACTTAGCCCTTTGGGCATTCCTTCCACAGCATCGGACAAATAGATTACTTCACCATTCACTTCGGCCAATCGATCCGAATCGGATGCTTTCGTAGATTTCTTACACGATGTAACACCCAAAATGAAAACAAGCAAGAAAAAATAAAGCAGTTTCATTCGTTCATCCAGATTCAATTAAGAATGCGTAAAGATACGTAAAAAGCGATGACCTTCCACAAACTTAATGATTATTAACCCTATCGAGTACGGCTCGATTGATGTTAACAGGATATTTTTTTTCCAGTGATTCAATCCATCGTTTTTCCAACCAATTTTGATAATCGGTGGTGAGATTTCCCAAAACATCGGTATATACTTCCGGTTTGTTTTTTAGAATCTTTCCCTGAACAAAAGATATTGGAAATTTTTTATCTGGATCCGGCTGGGGTTTTTTGAATACATAAGCATCTACAAAAGCATTGTCTTTTTCCTTGAACAATCCATATTCAATTTTCACTCGTGCCACGGAATCGCTGTTTAAAGTCCGATTTAAAACCACGCCAATGGAATCCATTGGTAAATTCTTGATTATTTTTTTGGCTTTCTTGGCTGTTTCTGCATCTATGCATTTTACGAATGCGCCTTTGAATCGGGGAGTTTCAAAAACATACTTATTTTTATTTTGAATAAAGAAAGCTTGCAATCCTGCCTGATCTGCAACCGCTTTTTCCCAAACTTCCTTATTGCTTACTTCAAATAAAAGGATGCCATCTCTGTATTCTTTCATCAAATTTCCAAACTCCGGATACAACTTCTCCAAATTGGCCTTTTCATAATCAAAAGCCATCTCACGGACAAAGGTTTCAAACACAGACATAAT
The DNA here is from genome assembly GCA_964472175.1 of uncultured Bacteroidales bacterium. GTDB lineage: Bacteria > Bacteroidota > Bacteroidia > Bacteroidales > UBA1402 > UBA8389. Next base: position 26,537 of record CAYYJF010000010.1, read on the forward strand.
GGGACTGTTATTATCCTGATTTAAGCTATAATATTTCATAAAATCCTGTACGGAAAAGAAAGTCTTTTCAATCATAAAAAGAGGTGTTTTTTCGCTTAAGAGTTTGGTTATCTGAGCTGAATCTTTTTTGGCCCTTGCCAAATCAAGTCCACGAACAATACGCTGAAAAGCACTGCCATCCATATCAAACTGATATTTCATCATTAGCTTATCCGTGAATAGTTCAAATAATTTCTTCCGATATGGTTCCGATTCATTGAACGCTTGTTCAAGCTGAGGTCTCATTTCTTCAAAGGTTTGATGAGGTTTAAACGCTAACGCTTTGACAATATGCCAGCCAAAATCGGTTTTGAAAGGCGCGGAGTATTGCCCAACATTTAGGCTATGTACTACAGAATCAAACACAAATGGAAAATATCCACAATCAACCATTTCGTATTTCCCTCCATTTGTTTTTGAGGTCTTATCTTCTGATTGATTCGTTGCCAAAGATTCAAAATCACCAGTTTTTTTCAATATATTATACCATTTATCAATGGAATCTTTGGCTGCCAATTTTTCTTTTTCGGTTGCTGTGGGAGAAAACATTTTCATGATATGCCCAACCGTAAAACGCCCCCAAGTAGGGAAACGGCGATTTACCTTGATGATGTGATAACCAAATCTTGTACGAACTGGTGAGGATATTTCTCCTGCAGGAGTAGCAAATACCGCATTTTCAAATTCGAACAACATTTTTGTACCAATAACACATCCCAGATATCCACCATTTTGGGCAGTTTTATCATCAGAATACAATTTGGCCATTTTGGAAAAGGACTCACCATTTTTCACTTTTTGATACACATCCATAGCCTTTTTATACTTCACCAAAGTATCTTCAGGTGCAGCACTCGCATCACAGGAAATTAGTATATTACTCACATCAACAAATTCATGAAGTCTGTCATAAATTTCACGCATCAATTGAAGTTTGGCCATGGTATCTACCAAATAAGGTGCTGCCAATTGATCTCTGTAACCCTGATACTCTTCGATAAAAGACTGATTTTGGTGCATTCCTTTCGACTCAGCATCAGCTACTTTTCTTTTGAAAGTTGTAAATAAATCCAAATAGGCTTCTTTTGTCAATTTTTCTGTGCCTTCGTTGGAATTGCTTTTTTTCCAAAAATATTCAAATTCAGCTTGCATGATTTTTTTTCCTGCAATTGTCATGAGCACGGAATCCGTTGCCTGGGAGAAAGACAATTGAGCAAACATTGTAAATAAAACCGGGATCAAAATTTTTCTCATAGATATCAGTAATGTCGAGGTTTACAAAAAGGACTTGCACACTCATAAGCTGCAAGTCCTATAACGTCAATTTTTTAAAAAAATTGTGTTGAAATCAATCTACCCTGCTATAATTTGGTGCTTCGCTTGTAATGGCCACATCATGTGGATGACTTTCGTTCACACCGGCATTCGTAATTCTGGTGAATTTGGCTTTATGTAGGTTATCGATGGTGGCTGAACCGCAATAGAACATGCCGGCACGTAATCCTCCAACCATCTGATAGACAACCTCAACCAAAGTTCCTTTGTATGGTACCCGGGCAGCAATGCCTTCAGGAACCAATTTCCGGGTATCGGCTTCTCCGTCCTGGAAATACCTGTCTTTTGACCCTTTTTCCATGGCTTCCAATGAACCCATTCCGCGGTATGATTTAAATTTACGGCCATTGAAAATAATGGTTTCACCAGGAGATTCCTCAACACCGGCCAACAAGCCGCCCATCATCACACAGTGAGCTCCGGCAGCCAAAGCTTTGACAATATCGCCAGAATATCTCAATCCTCCATCTGCAATCAATGGAACACCTGTGCCTTCAAGGGCTTTGGCCACATCATAAATGGCAGAAAGTTGAGGAACGCCAACACCGGCAATGATACGCGTGGTGCAAATTGAACCAGGACCAATACCGACTTTGATGGCATCTGCTCCTGCATCTGCCAACATTTTTGCAGCTTCGCCTGTGGCACAATTTCCAATAACCACTTCCAATTTGGGATACGTAGCCTTGGCTGTTTGCAACATTTCAATGGCGCCCTTGGTGTGTCCGTGAGCTGTATCAATCACAATGGCATCAACGCCAGCATCGACCAATGCCTTGATGCGATCCATGGCGTCACTGGTAATACCAACACCAGCGGCAACACGCAACCGGCCTTTTGCATCTTTACACGCATCGGGTTTATCTTTTGCTTTTGTAATATCCTTATAAGTAACCAAACCTATCAGGTGCCCGGTTGAATCCACAACAGGCAATTTTTCGATTTTGTATTGCTGTAAAATGTCCGCAGCCTTTTCCAAATCCGTTGATTGCTGGGTGGTGATCAGACCTTCTTTGGTCATGATTTCATCGACCAATTTATTCAAATCCCTTTCGAAACGCAAGTCTCGATTGGTGACGATTCCCAATAGTTTGTTGTTAGAATCCACAACAGGGATACCACCAATATGATATTCAGCCATTAAATCCAAACACTGTCGAACCGTTGAACCGATTTTAATGCTGATTGGGTCATAAATCATGCCATTCTCAGCACGTTTCACAATTTGAACCTGCTTGGCCTGATCGGCAATACTCATGTTCTTGTGAATCACACCAATACCACCTTCCCGAGCAATGGCAATGGCCAATTTTGACTCGGTAACGGTATCCATTGCTGCCGATACGAAAGGAATTTTCAATTCAATGTTGCGCGAGAAGCGGGTCGTGAGGTCGACCGTTTTAGGGAGCACTTCCGAATAATCCGGAACCAACAAGACGTCATCAAACGTCAATCCGTCAAAAGCTACTCTATCTGCAATAAATGACATAAAGGGTATGTTTTAAATTTTATTGCGCGCAAATATACGAATTTTTGGCGGAATTAGTTCCCCATTTCCGAAATAAACTTGATGCGCAACAATCGAACTTCTTCTTCCGAAAAATCCCGACCTAGTTCATCCAGTGCTTCCTGTACGCTATCAGACGAAGATTCTCTGAAATACTCAATCAACTCATCAATGTGATCGGCATCCATAATTTCATTCAAAAAATAATCTATGTTGATTTTTGTACCGGAATAGACGATGGCTTCAATTTCATCCAACAATTCGTGAAAGTCTAGCCCCTTGGTCAATGCAATATCGTCCAATGCGATTTTTCTATCAATGGCTTGAATGATAGACACTTTCAATTTTGATTTATTGGCAACGGTGCGAACTCTTAAATCTTCAGGTCGAACGATCTCATTTTCTTCTACATGTGTGCGAATCAAATGGAGAAATTCCTCTCCATATCTTTTGGCTTTACCGGCCCCAACACCTGGCACATTCTGGAGTTCATCCATATTGACAGGATAAGTCGTGGCCATGGCTTCCAATGATGGATCCTGAAAAATGACATAAGGCGGCAAATTCAAACGTTTGGACACCCTTTTTCGCAAATCCTTCAACATGGAATATAGTACTGGGTCGACGGCACATGCAGCACCTCCGCGAACAGCGACTTCTTCTTCCTCCTCCTCTTCTTCCGACTCTTCAACAATTTTGAAAGAAACTGGATTTTTCAAAAAGTCACGACCAGCTTGTGTTATTTTGAGCACACCGTAGTTTTCTATTTCCTTTTCTATGAAACGGCTCAATAATGCTTGTCGGATTACAGAATTCCAGGTTTTCTCATCCTCGTCAGAACCTTGTCCGAATTGTTCCAGATCATCATGTTGATAGGATACAATTTCAGAGGTTTCTTTACCCAACAACACATCAATGATGTGATCCGTTTTAAATTTTTCTTTAAGTGCCAATACTGTTTCCAACACTGTGCACAATAACTCTTTAGCTTCCACCTGTTTTCTAGGATTTGAACAATTGTCACAATTTCCGCAATTTTCTTGCGTGTACATCTCTCCAAAATAATGCAAGAGCAATTTCCGCCTGCATACAGAAGATTCAGCATAAGCAGCTGTTTCAAGCAGCAACTCTTTTCCAATTTCCTGTTCGGCAATGGGTTTGCCCTGCATAAATTTTTCCAGTTTCTGTAAGTCTTTATTGGTATAAAAAGTCATACAGAAACCTTCTCCTCCGTCTCTTCCGGCTCTACCTGTTTCCTGATAGTAACCTTCCAAGCTTTTTGGTATGTCATAATGGATCACAAACCGGACATCCGGTTTGTCAATACCCATACCAAATGCAATTGTCGCAACAATCACATCGATGCGTTCCATTAGAAATGCATCCTGATTTTCAGACCGTTGAGCCGACTCCATGCCTGCATGGTAGGCCCTGGCATTGATGCCATTGACCTGAAGCATTTCGGCCAACTCTTCGACCTTCTTTCTACTTAAACAATAAATAATGCCTGATTTTCCAGAATTATTCTTGATGTATTTTATTATTTCACGATCAACCTGAGCTGTTTTTGGCCTGACTTCATAGAACAAATTGGTTCGATTGAAGGAAGATTTAAACACCTGTGCGTCCAACATGCCCAAGTTTTTTTGAATGTCATGCTGCACCTTAGGTGTGGCCGTTGCAGTCAATGCAATGATGGGAGCCCTCCCTATTTCATTGATTAATGGCCTGATTCTTCTGTATTCAGGACGAAAATCATGCCCCCATTCTGAAATACAATGCGCCTCATCAACTGCAAATAACGAAATGGGAATTTGTTTCAGGAATTCAACATTCTCCTCTTTTGTCAATGATTCAGGAGCGACATACAGCAATTTGGTTTTACCGGAAAGAATGTCCGATTTTACCATATCAATGGCCGACTTATTCAACGAAGAATTGATAAAGTGGGCCACGCCATCTTCATCGTTGAAATTGCGCATGGAATCTACCTGGTTCTTCATCAATGCAATCAATGGAGATATAACAACAGCCGTTCCCTCCATAAGCAGAGAAGGAAGTTGGTAACACAGCGATTTTCCACCACCAGTAGGCATCAATACAAAAGTATCTTTTCCTTCCAGGACATTTCGGATAATGTCTTCCTGACTACCTTTGAAGGTGTCAAATCCGAAATAAGTCTTTAAGCATGTGGTCAAATCTGCTGATTTCCCCATTTTATTAATCTTTATGCACTGAACAAGCGCGTATTTAGCAATGTCTCAACCTTTGAACGTGCGTATTTTAAGGAAATACATAAATCGTGAGGCAATTCAGAGGGCGCTTCATACATGGAATCCACAATGATGGTTTCCGTAATAGAACGCAAACCCCTTGCACCCAGTTTAAACTCAATCGCCTTATCAACAATATAATCCAAAACAGACGGTTCAAAACTCAAAGCAACGCCATCCATTTCAAACAGCTTGACGTATTGCCGTATTATTGAGTTTTTGGGCTCGGTTAAAATGGCTCTTAAAGCATCTCTGTCCAATGGATTGAGATACGTTAAAACAGGCAAACGTCCAATAATCTCAGGAATCAAACCAAAAGATTTTAAATCTTGCGGTGTAATATACTGCAAGAAATTAGATCTGTCAATATGTTGAGCCTCTTGCGCTGCGCTGAAACCGACTACTTTCGTATTCAACCGATTGGCTATCTTCCGTTCAATGCCATCAAAAGCTCCTCCGCAAATAAACAATATATTTTTGGTATTGACAGCAATCATTTTCTGATCCGGATGTTTTCTTCCACCTTGGGGCGGCACATTGACCACCGAGCCTTCCAACAATTTCAATAATCCTTGCTGAACGCCTTCACCGCTAACATCTCTTGTGATAGAAGGATTGTCCGATTTGCGTGCAATTTTATCAATTTCATCGATAAAAACAATGCCCCTTTCAGCAGAAGCCACATCATAATCGGCCACCTGCAACAATCGGGTCAAAATACTTTCGATGTCTTCACCAACGTATCCTGCTTCCGTTAAGACAGTAGCATCTACGATCGCAAAAGGCACATGCAATTTACGTGCAATGGTTTTCGCCAGCAAGGTTTTTCCCGTTCCTGTTGAACCCACCATGATGATATTGGATTTCTCAATTTCAACATCATCACCAGAATCTTTCTGCAACAATCGCTTGTAATGGTTGTAAACAGAAACGGACAAGTATTTCTTTGCCTCATCCTGACCAATGACATATTGGTCAAGAAAGGATTTTATTTCTTTTGGTTTTGGCAATTCATCCTGATTGAGATTGAAACCTTTGGCTTGTTTTTGATCTCTTTTTTGAATATCCGAAACCATTCCCCATGCTTTTTCAGCGCAATCACTACAAATATTCCCTGTCGTACCGGAAATCAACAAATCAACCTGATTTTTGCCCCGACCACAAAAACTACAACTTTCTGTAACCCCTTTTGCCATCTTATTTATTTCTGAGCATCACTTCATCAATCATACCATACTCCTTGGCTTCAACCGAAGTCATCCAATAGTCTCTGTCAGAATCTTTTTCAATTTGCTCGAAAGGTTTTCCTGAGTGCTCAGATATGATCTGATACAATTCAGTTTTCATTTTCTGGATTTCTCTTACAGTGATTTCCATATCTGAAGCCTGCCCCTGAACACCGCCCATAGGCTGATGAATCATCACTCTGGAATGCTTCAAGGCAAAACGTTTGCCCTGAGCACCGGCGACCAGCAATACAGCGGCCATCGAAGCTGCCATGCCAGTACAGATGGTAGACACGTCACTGCTGATAAACTGCATGGTATCATAAATGCCCAATCCTGCATAGACACTTCCTCCTGGCGAATTCAAGTACAAAGAAATATCCTTTCCGGGATCTGAAGAATCCAGGAAAAGCAATTGAGCCTGAACCACATTGGCGGTATAATCATCCACCTGAGTCCCCAAAAAGATGATTCTATCCATCATCAAACGAGAGAAAACGTCCATTTGAGCCACATTCAGTTGCCTTTCTTCAATGATGGTGGGCGAAATGTAGTTACTGTTGATGCGCATATAATCATCCAAAGTCGAACCATTCATCCGAAGATGTCCGGTTGCAAATTTGCGAAAGTCATTCATAATGAAGCGGATTAAATAATTAATGGATACTGTCAGCCATATAACAAATGTATAAATAAAAGAGAAACAACACAAAAAACATGACCGTGAATGTTTATTTCACGGTCAATATAATTATGTCGCTTTCAAGTGACTATTTTTTGCCTTAAAATGCTTTGAGCGAATCAATTTTCGTAAAGCTTATTGAAATCTTCCAATTTGATTTGTTTGTCTGAGACTTTAACGACACCTTTTAAATAATTGCCAACCACCGTGCTCATGGATTGATCGATCAGATTTCTCTTAGAATCTTCTTTTTTAAGCATGTCAGCAGCATAGCCATCCAATAAATCTTCAGGAACATTCATCATGCCGTACTGTGCAAATTGTGCTCTGGTCACTTTCTTGGCAGTTTCAAGAAGTTCCTCTTCGGAAACAGTCAATTTGTTGTCATTTACGATTTTTTCTTTGATCAGGTGCCATTTCAAATCTTCGATCATTTTTGGCATCTCCTCTTCGAGTTTTTCCGCACTGTGATTTTTGGTTTCAATCAACCAACGTTTCAGGAAAGCTTCAGGAAAAACCACATCTTTTGCTTTTTTGATCAAAGCCTTTTCAGCGTCAATCATAAAACGATATTCGCTTTCCGGTGCAAATTGAGCTTCCATGGATTCACGGATTTTTGCTTTAAATTCATCTTCCGACTTTACCACACCTTCACCATAAATCTGATCATACAATTGTTGGTTGATTTCACCTTCTTTATAACGGGTAATTTCTTTCACTTCAAAAGTAAAATCTGAAGCGATTTCTTTGGCTACATCTTTAGGCAATTTCAACAAAGAAGCCAATTCGCCTTCGGCATGATCGTAAGCAACACCAGGATTGAAGACCACCGTATCACCAACAGCCAAACCAACGACTTTTGCTTTTTCATCGTCATTTTTAAAGAATTTAGGCATCAAAACGGCTTCTTCAACTGAAATACCTTCCACGCCTACTTTCCCGTCGGCCTGAACTTCAATCAACAAACCTTTGATGACATCACCTTCTTCAGAAACCTCGGCTTGTTCATATTTACCATTTCTGGAAGCCATGGCCTTGGCTTGTTCAGCAACCATTTCGTCGGTGACTTCAATGGTGTAATAAGGTATTGAGTCTTTCTTATTTAAAGTAAAGTCCATTTCTGGAGCCAAAGCGATGTCAAAAGTAAATTCGAAATTCTCCTGAGCATCAAAATCAACAACTTTTTGCGTTTCTGATGGCAGCGGTTCTCCCAGAATATTCATCTGATTGTCACGGATGAAATGATACAGCGCTTCAGAAACAACATTTTGTACTTCATCGGCCAACACGGCTTTTCCATACATTTTGTTGATTAAACCCATGGGCACATTGCCTGGGCGAAAACCCGGGACATTGGCCTTTTTGCGATAATTCTTCAGTGTATTTTCTACTTTCTCCTGATAATCAGCTTTTTCCAACTGAATAGTTACAACGGCGTTTACCGGATCAATGACTTGTTTTTCTACCTTCATCTTGACTCATTTTTGAGCCGCAAAATTAGTTTTATTCTTTGAAACGGCAAAACATTTGAATAAGTGTTTCTTATTGTCTTTCAAGCAATATTCCGATTATCTTTGCATCAACCACGAAACCTAGGTATGATGACACGAGATTCCTTTGTTATGCGTATTTTTTCCCTATTGGTTCTATTGACTGCGGGAACCATGCTCACTTATTTCCTTTTTTACATCATTATTGCTCTGGAAACAGGCTTCAACACAGAACAAATCAACGTCATCACGCAAAATCTGACAACAAGTCCCAAGTATATTCGCATCCTTCAACTGCTTCAAGGCTGTTGTATTTTCATTCTGCCGTCCATCCTGTATTGCAAAATATTCCATATAAGCATCACCGGCACTTTATCTTTGAACAAACCCCGTGGAAGAGACCTATTGATGTCGGCTTTGAGCATCATTTTCATCATCCCGTTTTTAAATGTGTTGGTTGAATGGAACGAACAAATCACAATGCCTGCCTTTTTATCGGAAGTAGAGCAATGGATGAGAACCAAAGAGGACCAAGCTGCCAAAGTGACTGAATTGCTGCTTTCCGGAACAAAAATGTCTGATTTGATTCAAAATTTGATAGTTGTCGCCGCCATGGCAGCCATTGGTGAAGAACTTTTTTTCAGAGGATTGCTCACATCGGCTTTGCATGGAAACAGACCCCATACAAAAACACCACACTTATTGATTTGGGCTGTGGCATTTTTGTTCAGTGCCGTCCATCTGCAATTTTATGGATTTATTCCGCGTTTGCTCTTGGGGGCCTGGTTCGGATATTTGCTGTGGTGGTCGGGATCCATCTTTGTGCCAATGCTGGCCCATTTCACCAACAATGCGATTTCCACATTGGCCATATTCTCCACAAACAAAGGATTGATAAAAACAGATATTGATTCCGTTGGAATGGATCAAACATGGTGGATGTGCATACCATCCATCCTATTTTTCATGATTGTTGTTGGATATTTTACAAAAAGAGAAAAAGATGCATCTGATTAGAAAAGCAACCATCGAGGATATACCAAGTATTCGAGCATTGGCTCAAACAACCTTTTACCACACCTACGAAAGCATATTAACCACCGATCAGATGGACTTTATGTTCGATTGGATGTATTCAAACGAGTCCTTACACAAACAAATGCAAGAGCTCCAACATACTTTTTATCTATACCTGAGCAACAAGCAGTTGCTGGGATTTGCCTCCATCGAACAACAAGACGATCAGCTTTTTCATTTACACAAGTTATACATCAACCCGGACACGCAGCAAAAGGGCGCAGGCCGGACATTGATTCAAACGATTTTTTCACATGCAAAAGAGCACGCAAAGAATCGGCCATGCATTGTTGAATTGAATGTGAACAGGCACAACAAAGCGCTGAAATTTTATGAAAAAATGGGCATGCATATCCACACCCAGGGCGATTTTGAGATTGGGAACGGGTATTTTATGAATGATTATATATTACGCATTGAATTGTAATACGGATGAAACTGAACCACTTGCTCTTTTAAATAGGTTCTGTCCATGTGCGTATAAATTTCTGTCGTTTGAATGCTTTCATGCCCAAGCAATTGCTGTATGGCACGCAGGTTGGCTCCTCCTTCCAGTAAATGCGTCGCAAAGGAATGCCTGAATGTATGCGGACTGATGTTTTTTTTGATCCCTGCCAAAGATGCCAACTGTTGCACAATCCTGAAAATCATCGAACGGCTCAACCCCTGTCCCCTTCTATTCAGAAATACAAAATCTTCACTCCCCTTTTTGACATCTAAATGAACCCGGTCTTCAAGCCAGAGATGGACTTCATGAATGGCACGCTGAGAAATAGGCACCAGTCGCTGCTTGCTGCCCTTTCCTTCGATCAATAGATATTCTTCATCAAAACTACATTTGGACAATTTAAGTTGAACCAACTCCGAGACACGCAACCCACAACCATACAAAACTTCCAGAATGGCTTTGTTTCTTTGGCCTTCATTGGTAGACAAATCGATACAGGCTATCATGTCGTCAATTTCGTCGACACTCAAAACTTCTGGCAAATATTTTCCCAAACTGGGTGCATCAATCAATTCCGTTGGGTCCTTCTCAATCAATCTTTCCAGAATCAAGAATTTGAAAAACGAGCGCATGCCCGATAGAATCCTGGCTTGCGACCTTGCCTGAATGCCGCATTCCCTCAACTGAAAAAAGAATGCTTCCAAATCGCTGGAGTTCATCATCAAGACCTGATCTATTCCTCCGACATACTGCAATAATTTCTGCAAATCTGTTCCATAAGCATCGATGGTTTGCGGAGAAAACGACTTTTCCAGATGCAGGTAAAGAGCGTATTTATCGAGTATGGGATGGGATGTTTCGAAATTTATCATACCTTTGCATCGTAATTTGGCGAGGAATTGTTACTGCAAACACAACTGAATTTTTTAACGGACAAGTGACTCCGTTTTTCAACGACTAAAGTACAAAAAACTCTGGAATATGGTCAAAATAGCCATCATTAACGGCCCGAATTTAAATCTGCTGGGAAGGCGTGAACCCGAAATATATGGGAATCGCACTTTCGAAGATTATTTGGAAGAATTAAAAACAAGCTATTCAAATGTAACGTTTCATTACTTCCAATCCAATCACGAAGGATCACTCATTGACAAATTACAGGAAATCGGCTTTGATTCAGATGGGATCATCCTCAATGCAGGAGGCTACACCCATACATCCATCGCTTTACACGATTGCATCAAAGCCATCACAACACCTGTGATTGAGGTGCACATTTCCGACATTTACAAACGTGAAGCATTCCGCCACCACTCCATGATACAAGCCGCTTGTATTCAGACATTTGCAGGATACGGAATGGATTCTTACCGAATGGCCATTGACGCCATATTGAAGCTCAAAATAAAAGGTTAACAAAAATAGAGAGTATGTCCAAACACACCAAAATTGTTGCAACGATTTCCGATAAACGTTGCGATGTTGATTTCATTCGTGAACTATTTGAATCAGGCATGAACGTTGTGCGTATGAATTCAGCACATTTGAATGAAGAAGGCTTCAACAAAATTATCACGAATGTCAGAACGGTATCTCCCGAAATCGGCATTCTGATGGATACCAAAGGCCCTGAAATCCGGACAACAAGCATTCTAAATGATGAAACGCTTGACATCAAAACCGGAGACATCATACGCATCGCCGGCGATCCCAACGGCATTTCAGACTTAGAATGCATCTATTGTTCGTATGAGAATCTGGTGAAAGATTTAAAAGTGGGTACAGATTTGCTGATTGACGATGGAGAGATCGACCTCAAAGTGATAGAGAAATCCGACAAATTTGTGGTTTGTGAAGCCCAGAACGACGGGAAGTTGGGCAGTAGAAAAAGTGTTAACATCCCCGGTGTACGCATCAATTTACCCTCACTTACCGAAAAAGACAAAAAGAACATTCAATTGGCCATTGACTATGATGTGGATTTCATCGCCCATTCTTTTGTGCGAAACAAACAAGATATTCAGCTCATACAAGACATTTTGGATGACAACGTGAGTTCCATCAAAATCATTGCAAAAATTGAAAATCAGGAAGGCGTTGACAACATTGATGAAATCTTGGAAGTTGCTTACGGAGTCATGGTTGCCCGAGGTGATTTGGGCATAGAAGTGGCTCAGGAAAAAATTCCTTACATTCAACGCATGTTGATTCGCAAGTGCATTGAAGCAAAAAAACCTGTGATTGTAGCCACTCAAATGTTGCATACGATGATTCAGAACCCAAGGCCAACACGTGCTGAGGTCACCGACATCGCCAATGCCATTTATTACCGCACCGATGCACTGATGCTGAGTGGTGAAACCGCTTATGGAAAATATCCGGTCGAAGCAGTTCGTACCATGGCAAAGATTGCAGAAGAAGCTGAAAAAACCAAAGTAAGCGTCAATGATATCCCAGTACCGATGGAAGCCAACATGGATGCCACGGCATTTTTGGCCCAACAAGCAGTAAATGGAGCAAACATCCTCAAAGCAGAATCCATCATTACCGATTCTTATACGGGAAAAACAGCCAGATATCTGGCCGCTTTCAGGGGTAAGAATCCGGTGTATGCCATTTGTTACAAAGAACGGACTGTCAGACACCTGGCACTTTCTTACGGTGTTTTCCCCATCTATCAGGAAATTAGAAAAAACACCCGCGTTTATTTGGTATCAGCCCTAAAAATGCTCATTCAAAGAGCACTATTGAAAGGCAACGAAATGGTCATCTATTTGAGTAGCAGTTTTGGCGTTGCAGGTGGAACCACCTTTTTGGAAATCAATCATGTGGACACCATCATTCAAAATGCCGACCACTTTTTGTTGCCGAATTTTCCCGCTGAACGCTGATTTCGTCAATCATGGATGCTGAACTGGAGCACTATCTCTTAACACATTCAGACAAAGAGCCCTCTTTGTTGAAAGCGTTGAGCAGAGATACCCAAGCCAATTTGATCAATGGACGGATGGTTTCGGGCAATTTGCAAGGACGTTTTTTGGTGATGTTGTCCAGAATGATACAACCCAGGCAGATTTTGGAGCTTGGAACATTTACCGGATACTCCGCATTGTGCTTTGCAGAAGGTTCACCCGAGGATGCAGAAATCCACACCATCGAACACAACGATGAACTGAAGGAACGCATTCAGGATTGGTTTGATAAATCCGGTTTCGGTCACAAAATTACTTTGCACATCGGAGATGCATTGGATGTCATTCAAACATTCAATACGCCTTTTGATTTGGCCTTCATTGATTTGGACAAACGAATGTATAAGGAATGTTACGAGGCCATTTTACCCTTGGTCAAACCAGGAGGTTTTATCCTGATTGACAATACACTTTGGAGCGGAAAAGTTTTAGAAGAAATTCATTCCAACGACACGCAAAGCCTTGCAATTTTTGATTTTAACAACTACCTTGCGGCTGATACGCGTGTCGAAAAGGTCATGATTCCCCTTAGGGACGGCATGACATTGGTTCATAAAAAAAGATAAATGGAAACAACCAGACAAAATAAAATTAACCGATTGTTGCAAAAAGAGTTGAGTGAAATATTTTTGCTGCAAACCAAATCCGCACACGGATTGCTGTTAACTGTGAGTGTGGTTCGGGTAAGCCCGGACTTAGGAAATGCAAAAGTCTATCTGAGCATTTTCCCATCCAATAAGGGAAACGAAATGGTAGAAAACATTCGAAAGAATGCAAAATCAATACGACACGAATTGGGGACAAGGGTGCGCCACCAGTTGCGCATCATTCCTGAATTGAGTTTTTTTCTGGACGATTCTTTGGATTACGTAGAAAACATAGACGCCTTGTTAAAGAAGTAATGCTGTGAAATTTGCCTTTCAAATTGCCATTCGTTACCTTTTCTCAAAAAAGAAACACCAAGCGGTAAATCTGGTGTCCATGGTTTCCGTTTTTGGAGTCGCAACGGCTGTGGCAGCTTTGGTGTGTGTCCTTTCTGTGTACAACGGCTTTCAGATTTTGTTGAGCAGCATGTACAGTCAGTTCGATCCAAGCATTCGAATTGAGGCCACCGTCGGTAAAACGTACAACCCTGTCAATGAAGCGTTTATTTCATTAAAAAAAGACAAACGCATACGCACTTATTGCGAAACACTGGAAGAGAATGCCCTGGTTCAATACAAAAATGCCCAGGCCAATGCCCTCATTAAAGGGGTCGATTCCACTTTCATTGAACTGACAGAAATCGAACAATTGATGGTTGGCGGACAATTTTTACTTCAAGATGCCAATTTCAATTATGCTGTTGTCGGAGTGGGACTGGCAGGCATTTTGGGCACAGGAGGCTCTTTCATCGACCCCATCACCATCAATACACCGCGTCGAACCGGCAGCATCAATCTGGCAAATCCGGCAGCGTCATTTACATCCATAGACATTCTTTTGAGTGGAAGTTTCAGCATTCATCAAGCCGAATACGACAACAACCTGGTTTTGCTTCCCATCGAGCTGGCCAGATCTCTTTTTGAATACACGAATGAAGTGACCGCAGTTGAAATCAAACTCAAAGACGGCGTATCCATCGAAAAATTCAAGAAAGACGCTTCCACCCTATTGGGTCCTTCTTATAAAGTGTTGACTTTGGCTGAACAAAAGGCAGATATATTTCGCATCAATCAAATGGAAAAATGGATGACCTTTCTCATCCTTAGTTTCATCTTACTTCTTGCCCTTTTCAACGTTATTGGCACGCTCACCATGCTGATTTTGGAGAAAAAAGAAGACGCTGTCACACTGAGCCGACTTGGTGCAAACAAACAAACCATCCAATCCATTTTTCAGATGGAAGGTTGGCTGATCGCGATTTTTGGCGCAGCAATCGGCATCGTGCTCGGAGCCAGCTTGTGTTTCATTCAGCAACGTTTCGGATTGCTCAAGCTGGGTGGCGGAGGACAATTCATTGTGGATGCTTATCCGGTTCAACTGTTGGCAAAAGACCTTCTGTTGGTTTTTGGTGCCGTCATGCTGGTTGGCATTCCCACAACCTGGTGGCCGGTCCATGCATACCTAAAAAAAGAGCACACATGACAACTTCGTTTTTTTTCATTTGCCACAATGAGAAAATCCGGATCCCATTGATATTCTTCCTGTTATTCCTCACAAATACGCTTTCCGGACAAATTCGATATACCGAAGGGACACCACTTCCGCAAGGCATAGAAAAAACATCGTTTTCTGGAACCAGTGTCGATTATTTTCGTGAATTGCCCGATTTAAATGTCGACTCCATCCTCATCGAATCGGAGTTGTACAACAAAAAGGTGGATGGTTTGAAATTTGCCCATACCTTTTTCACCGATTATTCACCGGAAAATGCTGGAATCAATTTTACCACCATCAACGGCATACACACCTGGAAATTGGGCGTTCGGTCGAACGGAGCGTATTCCATTGGTTTGTACTTTGATCGTTTTGACATCCCGAAAAGCGGACAATTGTATGTGTACAACCAAGACCGCTCCGTGGTACTTGGCCCCTTTACACACAAAAACAGCTCACCATCCAAAGATTTCATTACCTCCCCCATCCCCGGCGATGAAATCATAGTTGAATATCAACAACCATCGAGCGAAACCCAACATCCATCCATTCATTTATCCGAAGTCAAACATGATTATTTGGGCATGACGAATCGCTCCTCTCCAAGATTCAATTCCATCAACCTGCCTTGCATCCCCGATGTTAGCTGTGAAACAGCGCTTGACACCATCAAAAGAAGCATCTGCCTGCTTATTGTGAACGGAGATACCTATTGTACGGGCACTTTCGTTAACAACACGGCATGTGACGGAAAAATTTACATGCTCACCGCCTCACATTGCCTGGATAACCTTGCAGAAAACGGATCACGTGTGGTCGCATTCTTAAATTACGAATCACCCCATTGTGACAACCGCATACGGGGTCCTGAGGAGTTTTCCATGTCCGGCAGCATTTGCAGAGCCATCAACAATGATTTGGATTTTGCATTGATTGAGTTTTTAGAAACGCCACCAAAGGATTATCGAATCCATTTGTCAGGTTGGTCAGTCAATTCAAATGCATCCATGAATGCGCCATTCACCTGCATCCAACACCCAAACGGAGACATCAAAAAATACGCAGAAGAAATGGATCCTTTGATGATATCCGATGCCGACACCCTGAATACCTATCAAAATGAACATTGGTATGTCAGGTATTGGGAAACAGGTCACACCTGGAGCGGGTCTTCCGGAGCCGGATTGTTTGATAAAAACAACAGAGTGATTGGACTGATGTTGAAAGGTTTATCCGGAGGAGATGCAGGATGCAACTTTTATGATTTCGGAGACATCTTCAACAGACTGGAAAGCTGTTGGGATGCGAATAGTGACATCACAAAACAGCTCAAACATTGGTTGGCACCAAACAGCGAGACCTCCGGGTTCCCGACGGAAATTGATGGAATGGATTTGCATGCGCAAGAAAACATCAGGCGTATCAGCAATTTATCCAACACCGATAGCTTAACGAATTTTCGTTTACAAACGGGCTGGGGCAGCCCTATTGGACACAACTACATAAACATCAAACACATCGCCGAAAGTTTCACCCTTTCTGATAGCAGCATGTTGCTCGGGGTCAGTCTGATTACAGCCAAAGGCATGAACGACCATGACAAACCCATCTATATACATGTCTTTGACAACAATCAAGGACATCCGGGCGACTTGATATGCAGGGAAGTTTTTAATCCTACGTATATTGAGCTCAATGGCAACGATTTTGATACGAAACAAAAAAAATATTATTACAACAGAGACAATTATCACCGTTTCTCAAAACCTGTACCTGTGGGTCATTCATTTTACATAGGCATTGAAATTTCCTATCCGTTGACATCCTCCATGGATACATTTCAACTGTATGGAACCATGAAAAATGCTTCATACAACACCGCCTTTTATCTTCAAAACAGAGCATGGCATCCTTTCACCTCATTGCCCGAATGGGGGCAAGCCATCCATATGGGAATAGAACCCATTGTCCGCTCACTGATGTCCTACGACAACCCAAATAACAGGGATTCCACCAGCATCCTGATACAAAAGCCCATCCTGTTTTGGTCCAGGGTGTATCAAACTTTAACCTTACAATTGCCCCCCGATTGGCAAGGAGTGACCTCTTTGGACATTGTGGATCTGTATGGTCGAACCATTAAAAGAGCACAAATAGCTTCACGACAAACCCTTTTCGATTTGCATGGAGAAGTCCCGCAATTCTACATCATTACACTCACCAATGGCCCAAAAAAACATGTTCAAAAAATAGCGATCGGATACCAATAAAGTGAATGCAAAACACTTAACATTTCATAAATTGTTCTTTCAGCGGGTATTTTGTTAATGCTGAAGTTCTATATTTGCAAAAATTACTTACTTTTGTGGTTCTATTGAACTTAAAAACCTAAAATAAAGGCACACATGAACAAGAAAATCTATCTGTCTGCTCTGCTGACAAGCATGTTGTTATTGACTTCCTGTGCTGGGAAATTCACACCACTCAGTGAATATTTCACAGTAACACCACAAGTATTAGTAGCTGAAGGCGGCAAAGTAAACGCAACTGTCGATGGAAACTTTCCTGCAAAAACATTCCCTGCAAAAGCAGTCGTAACCATTACCCCGGTATTGAAATACGATGGCGGAGAAGCCCTTGGTACACCCATAACCTTACAAGGTGCAAAGGTGAAAGCCAACAACAAAGTGATTGCAAAAACCGGTGGCACATTCAGTGTCAGCTCAACTTTCAACTACATCCCTGCGATGGCAAAATCAGAGTTGGTATTGAGATTCAAAACAACCATTGGTAAAAAAGCAATCGAATTACCAGAAATCAAAGTTGCTGATGGCGTTATTTCTACAGAAACCCTCGCAAATGCTTCCAATGTTTCTCCTTCCATGGCCGTTGATAAATTCCAACGCACCATCAAAGAAGCACAAGATGCCAGCATCTTATTCTTGATTCAACAAGCCAAAATTCGTGAAAGCGAAGTGAAAGGCGCTTCAGTTTCTGCTTTAAATGACAAATTGAAAAGTACTTCACAAGATGCTTCACGCAAAATTACCGGCATCGAAGTTGCTTCCTATGCCTCACCCGATGGTGCACTTGATCTCAATGAAAAATTGGCAGGTCAACGTGAGAAAGCAACTGTTGATTTCTTGAACAACACATTGAAAAAAATGAAGGCTCAAGCCTCAATTGATGCAAAATTCACAGCTGAAGACTGGGATGGCTTCAAAGAATTGGTATCCAAATCCGATATTCAGGACAAAGACCTTATTTTGAGAGCCTTGTCTATGTACACCGATCCAGAACAGCGCGAACAACAAATTAAAAACATGTCCAGCATTTTCAAAGTATTGGCTGAAGACATCCTGCCGCAATTGCGTCGTTCAAAAATGACATTGAATGTAGAGGTCATTGGTAAAACCGATGAACAATTAAAAAGCATGGCCCTCAACGATCCATCCAAATTAACCGTTGAAGAGTTACTATTTGCTGCTACATTGGTCAACGATGCTGAAAAAGCCACCATTTACAAAAGCACCACACAACTTTTCCCAAGCGACTATCGTGCATTCAACAACTTAGGCGCATTGTATTTAAAAGCCGGAGATTTGAGTGCAGCAAAAACCAATTTGGAAAAGGCCTATTCATTGAGCAAATCTCCTGAAGTAAACAGCAATTTGGCAGTTTATTCTTTGGCCACCAATGCACCCGCTTCTACAGTCAATGCTTATCTGGGATCTGCGGCTGGTGCTACAGGTCTGAATGAAGCATTGGGCATCCAATACCTTAAAGCCGGTCAATATGCTAAAGCTGTTCAATCATTTGGAAGCATCAAATCCAACAATGCTGCACTTGCTCAATTGTTGACCAAAGATTACAACAA
>CAYYJF010000011.1:0-5343 GCA_964472175.1 uncultured Bacteroidales bacterium
GTTTTGCCTTTTCTACGTGCAAAGGCAACGACAGCGCCTATTTCTGTACAGGAAAGCACCTTGGTTTCATCCCAAGTGACAGGAATTTCCTGAAACAAATCGAACATGGGACTGTTCAGATAAGTGCTGTAATGATCGCAAAAATGGGTGATCGGAGAGAGAAAAACGATGGCTTGAGCAAATTCGTGGCTCCAGGTATATGCAGCCGTTGAGAGTTCTTTTTCCGTCAGAATAACAGGGGTTACGTCGGCCGCACCGGCCAGCAAACGGGTAAATGACATGGTCACATCGTGGTCATAAGGCTTCACCCTTCTGTATCTGGACATGTGGTATTCGTTTCCCCTGACGGCTTCACGGGTGATGTCATTGGGATATGTTCTGGTCAAACCGGTGGGTTTGACACTGCCATGAAAGTTCAGCAACAATTTCAGATCGGCACAATCCTGCATGGTTCCAAGGTACCATTGCATGATTTCGGCCGTGGCATCCGGTATAAAATCTATTTTGATGCCATCCGCACCTATGGCCTTGACGCGTTCCAGATAAGCACGACGTTCGGGTGCTTTTCTGAATTCTTTGGAATCGACCCAAACAATGGACTTCACTCCGACAGTTTTGCCGTATGCAATGACTTCCTCGAGCAAAGCCCATTGATCCTTGCCGTCTTTTTTCCAATACCTCCAACCGTCATCGACCAGATAATACTCCCACTTCAGTTTGGCAGCCGCATTGTACCAGTCTTTTTGGTCTTCGTACTTGGGGGCACCAATGCTCCACCACTGCCACAAACTTCTTCCGGGCAATACGTATGAAAAATCTGTGCCTGCAGCAGGCGCTTCACACAAATTTGAAATCAAATTGGAATTGACCAGTTCGGTCAGGTTGTCAACAACCACCACGGATCGCCAGGGTGAAACCGACATTCCTTTGTACACACCCTTGAGGGTCAATGGATTGTTGTCGGGATAATTTTTAATTTCCCATCCGTTTTTGGAAAATGGGAAGACCGTTTTCAGCACATTTTTGTCGCGTTGAAAAGCCATATCGGAAAAATCGCGACAATCGGCTTCAGAAAAGGACAAAAATTTGCCCGTTGTTTTAAAAGTCAATGGTCCCATGATGGTTTTTCCTTCCGGTACTTGATCCAACGTAGTGGCATGGCTGTAGCCTTCATACGATTGGTGAAAATCGGCCCAGGCAACTTGTTGCACATCTTCGGGTAAAACCCAGGATGTCAACTCATTGTCAATGCGTTTGGCTGCTGTTGGAATGGAATAGCGAAGAGCACAACCGTCGTTGTACACCCGGACAAACAATTGGTACTTGGTGTTGTTCGCGGCTGTAATGGTGATGCTTGCTTCGTTGGCTTTATTGATTGCCTTTTGTTGATTTCCATGAATGGCATAGCTTTCGTTGATGCGTGACATGCTGGTCGAACCCATTTTAACGTTTTCACCCAATGCCACACCATCAATGGTCAAACCAAGGGCTGCCGATTGGAGAAGGATTTGATTGTTGGACAAAACAACCCCTTTTAAGGTACCGTTGGCATCAGAAATGCGGACCTGAAGATGTTTGTTCGGACTATTTATAGAGACTTCCGCTGCTGACAACACCATGCAGCAACAAACGCAAAGCAAGAATAAACCAAAGAGACGTGTAGGTTTCATGTAGGGGAAAAATTAGGGTTGCTTGGAATCGTAATATTTTTTCAATACAAAAAAGGCTTTCTTTTTTTTGCCCTTTTCAGAAATCAGACCTTTTCTGTTCCAGCCGTCTTGTACGTTGGGCAATTGTCTTAAGGGTGAAAGGAAATCACAGAGAATCCAGGGCGTCAAACCGGCCAATCCGTCAATGCGATCGAACATGGCCAAATTTTCTTTGTACAGGTAAGCTTGATAGTCTTCACTCCATCTGGTCAGGCTGTCCCCATAAAAACCCTGAAGCGCACCACCACCAAATTCACTGACAATGACAGGTTTTTCCATTTGTGCTTTGTACGTTTTCTTTCTGCATTCTGCAGGCAAACCACCATACCATCCCAAATATTCGTTGAAACTGATGATGTCCAAATATTTCATGATCGGATCGCCCAGGGTATAATCGTTGTCCGGATGTCCGTCTACCGCCTGGTCTTTTTTGCAGGCTGCACTCAACAGACGTGATGGATCCAGGCTGCGTACATGGTCAATGAGCGATTGTAAGAATTTGTTGCGGCTTGGTGAAGGGGAAGTTTCGTTTGCGATGGACCAAACGATGGAACTCGCTCTGTTGAAATCCCTGTATATCAACTCCGTATATTGATCCTTCGCTTTTTGAAGCACCTTGTCGTTGCCCCAGTCAATACCCCAGTACAGTGGCAATTCCTCCCACAACAAGATACCCATTTGATCGGCCAAACGTACCAGATTTTCCTGGTGCGGATAGTGTGCCAGGCGTACAAAATTACAGCCCAATTCTTTAACCCAGCCCAACATCTGTTTGGCATCGTCCATGGAATTGGCTCTGTCCCTGCGGAGTGGGTTTTCATCATGCAAAGAAATACCTTTCAGAAAAATAGGCTTGCCATTCAACACGATTTGTTTGCCTTTGGTTTCGATGGTTCTGAATCCGACCTGATCGTTGATGGTATCGCCTTCGCACACCACCAAAACTTTGTACAATTTTGGATTTTCACACGACCACAAAGTCAATTTTGAGGCATCTACCTGAAAATTTGCCTTTCCCGTACTGTCCAAAACGGCATTTCTTTGGATGCTCAATTCAGGTATCAACAGTTGAACCGATTGTCCCGGGGTTGCAGATTGGACGTGCACATTGGCAACAATGCGTTTTTGTTTTTTAGTCAACGTGGTTTTATCCAAATAGATAAAGAAATTCGAGACAAAGCTTTTGGGCACTTCAACCAGGGATACACCTCTGGTGATGCCGCCATGGTTGTACCAGTCGGTCACTTTGGCAGGAATGTTATCGTTGTTTCGCGTATTGCTCACACCAACAATCAAAAAATTGCCTTCCTGACGCAACCATTTTGTCACGTCAAAATTGAATGGTGTGAATCCACCTTCATGCTTGCCTATCATCCGACCATTCAGTGTGACGGTTGTCATGTAGTTTGCCCCATCCAGTCGAATAAAATAGCGTTTGTTGGGATCCAGGTCTTTTTTATCAAAAGTCTTTCGATACCAAATACTTCCTTCATAGTACTGCAATTCCGCTTTTTGCGCATTCCAACCTCCTGGAACCCAAAGACTTTGGGCGGCATCAAAACTGTATTCGACCCGATCTGTTTTGTCTTTTGGTTTGAAATTTCCGTAAATATTCATGAAACCCATTTGTCCGGTTTCGTACTGGTCTATGACATATTGCCACTTCCCGTTAAGATCCAGACAGTTGCGACCGAAGGTATGGATTGGTAACATGTTTTGTGCTTGCAATCCGGTACATATTGCAAACAAGAGCAATGCAATGAGTGTTTTTTTCATGTTATCTGGCGTTAGATTATTCTAGTTCTTTGATGACTGCAGCAAATCCACCTCTTCGCAGCATTTTCACATCCACTTTGGAATGTTTATCGACTACCAAATAGGACGTTTGAAACAACCGGTCGTGTTGTCCGTCAGCGATTAAAACGAGTCGGAATTGCTTGTTTTCAGGGAGAAAATCGAAGCGAAGCGTTTTGCGTTTTTCAAAGCGTTCGCTGTTCAGACCACCCAGATACCAAGCCTGGCCTTTTTGCCTGGCCATGACGATATCCTTGCCTGGATAGCCATCCAACAAGAGGGTATTGTCCCATGCATTGGGCACTCCTTTTAAAAAGGATTTGGCTTCATCGGGCAGTGATTCATAGCCATCGGGACGGTCGGCCATGTGCTGAATCCCGGATTCAAAGACCACACTCAAAGCCAATTCGTGACCAAACGAGGTGATGTGCGGAAATTGTGAATTGGTAAACGTCACCGGCGTATAATCCATCGAACCGACTACGTTTCTGGTGAATGGGACGATGGTATTGTGTTCTGGAGCAGCTTGGGTGAAATCAGGGCCATTGTTGTACCATTCTGCACCACGGATACCTTCGTAAGTCATTAAATTCGGGTAGGTTCTGGCCCATCCTCTGGGTACCAGACAACCATGAAAATAGACCATGATTTCAAACTTTGCCGCATCTTCTAGGATGTCAAGATAGTAGGCAATCATGTCCTGTTTTTCACTTTCAAAGAAATCGACTTTGACCCCGACAATGCCCAGTTTTTTCAATTTGGCAAATTCTTCCATGCGGCTTTCGTGGGTAAGCATTCTATCTCTGGGCGTGGATGAGACCGAGGTATGTTGACCACCTGAGTTGTACCAAATGAGTGGTTTTACGCCTTTTGAATGGATGTATTTGACAGCATCTTCCAAATTGCCGCCATTGGACATGGCATCCCATTCCCAGTCCAACAAGGTGTATGGCCAACCCATGCTTGCAGCCAAATCGGCAAAGCGACAGACAATCTGAAAATCTTTGGTGCCGTGGTTGCTCGACCAATAGTTCCAGGAGGCCACACCGGGTTTGATCCATTTGGTATTCGACAAGACAGATGGAGTGGCCACATCGTCGGTCAGTGTGGATTCAACCACATCCGACAATTTTCCAAGGATTACGGTGCGCCATGGAGATTTCCAGGGCAATGTGATGGTTGGCTGAGAAGCCCCCATGCCATTTCCATCTCTGGGATTCGGGAAGGTCGTTTTGTACACATTGCCATCAACAGCGTTGCTCAACTTGGTGCCACAATAGGCGCGGTCGACATCCGACTCATGAATCAGGTACCAACAATTGCTGTTGGCACTCTGAAACAGCGCCGGATAGCACCACTCTTGCTGCACTTTTCCATCGGCCATACTGCTGTAAAGCCCCTCATTGGCAGGGTTCCATTTTTCCAGCCAACGTTTGGTTCCTTCGGGAATCGTATAGGAAGTCAACTCATCGAGCATCACATGCTTGCCTGTTGTCTCAGGAAATGCATACCTGAAAGCCAGGCCGTCATTATAGGCTCTTACAGTCACATTCAAACGTGACTTGTCCGCATTCTCAAAGGTAAAGACCACTTCTGTTGCCGCATTTTGACATTGTGAACGTTTGCCATGCAAGGCAACATAAGCATCTTTGACAGAGGTCAGTTTGCTGGTTTTGAACAGTTTTAAGGATTTTGAAAAGCTTTGATCGTCGCGTTCCAGCCCCAATCGGATTTCAGGAATGGCGACCGTTGTCGTGGCAGCATCCAGATAATGCAATCGAAGAAACCAAGTTCCGTTATCTGTTTTTTGATGCAGTTCAACCCGGATTTTTTGATTGGG
>CAYYJF010000011.1:5443-36910 GCA_964472175.1 uncultured Bacteroidales bacterium
ACCAATAATGATTGACCGAACATGTACTGATAGGGTTGTTCAATGGCTTTGGAATCCTGATTGAAGTCCATGACCAATGGGCGCATCATGGTTGATCCATGATTGGTCACTTGCCAGGCTTCTGAATAGATGTATGGCATCAGGCGATAACGGATATTCAGGATGGTACGCACATTGTTTTCAACGGTGGTTCCGAATTTCCAAGGCTCGGTTTCTGTGCCATAGCCATGGCTTCTGAAGATTGGATTCAAAGCACCCCACTGGAACCAGCGTGTCAGTAGTTCGTGGAACTTTTCATCGGTATACTGCGATCTTCCCGGTCTGAAGAATCCACCTATATCGGTTGTCCAATAAGGCAAACCTGTCATGGTGAAATTCAATCCGGCAACGACTTGGCGCTTGTAGGCATCCCATGTTCCGCCAATGTCTCCCGACCAGTTGATGACACCGTATTGTTGTTGACCGGAGAAGGCAGAACGGGTTAAAATGCAGACCCTTTTGCTCGGATCGGTTTCGCGTTGACCTTCATAAACGGCTTTGCTCACCAACAATGGATAAGTCAGACGATAAAAATCGCCCAAACCGTAGTAAGTATCCTTGCCTTTCAAGGCATCGTTTTCGGGTTCGGTGGCATCCATCCACCAGGAATCGACACCATGCACAAACAAATTGGTATTCAGCGCATTCCAGTGCGTTTTTTGTGTCTCCGGATTGTAAATATCAATCCAGGGGCTGTTGGGTATGTACAAATTTTTGGCGATGTAATCTTTGGCAACCACCGAATTTTTATCCAGATTTTCCCAAACAGAAATGGAGAAATGGGCATTCAAATCGTGCAGTTCCTTGATGAATTTTTCCGGATTCGGATAATGGGCTTCATCAAATTTGGGTACGCCCCAACCATATTTCCCCCAATATTGCCAGTCCTGAACGATGACATCCATGGGCAAATTTCTTTTGCGGAATTCTTTCACGGTTTCAACCAAATGGGTACCGGAGGTGTATCTTTCACGACATTGCCAAAAGCCATAAGCCCACAAGGGGAACATGGGCACTTCACCTGTCAAATTTCGATAGGAGGCAATGACTTTGTCAGCCGAAGGGCCATAGAAAACTACATAATCCAACCCTTTGGCATTGGGTGAACGCAAGACGGTTTCGTCCGAGCAGCGCTTCCATGACAGATTTGGATTGTTGTTCGATTTGCACAAGACTTGCACTTGGTGGGTGCCTGCTTTTAAATCGACAATGGTGCCTGATGTGGGGGGCAGCCATTGATTGGATTGATCCATACATGGTTTGCCATCGATGACAACAAAATGTCTGTTTCCCATGTCTCCAAGATCCAGGAAGATGGAATATTTACCATCCGATGGTACTTGAAAAGAGCCAAGATACAAGGACTGATTTTGCGACACCCTTTGTGTTCCAGAAGTGGTGGTGACTTCGACCAATTCTGCAGAGCCTGGTGCGGCCTGAGCTTGTTTTTCCAACAAGATGTTGCTGGTGGTTGGATTGAAATCGGTCAAACCGTACTGGTGCCACAATACCCCATAACCTTTGTTGGAGTAATAAAAAGGCACGGCTATTTGGGTATTCACCTGGGTTAGTTTTCTGGAGATGTTTCTAAGGTTGAAAGCGCCGTCCTGAAACTGACCCAAACCAAGAATCAACTCATCTTGAGGAGATTCAAAAGCTTGTTCAGCCACAAAACAAGGTTCGCCCTGAACTGTTGATGGGGTCAAATGTCTTGAACCAACTTTTTCCTTCAGAAAGGTAACCCCGTCCAGATTTTTAAATTGAATGGAGCCAGTCAGCTTGTCTACATCAATGTTCATGTTTTTAAGCGACAGGCGAATGTTGTCCTTGGTTTCAAGCACATTAAACTTGGGCGTAACGCCATTTGATTTGAGCACCAATTCGCGTTTTTCGCGAAGGGTGTCCGTGAAAAATTGAACGCGAACCGTGTTGTCTTGAAGGGGATACAATCCCAGTGTACCACCCACCATGGGGATGTTGACACCATTCGGCACCAGCGTGTGGGCATTTTTAACTTGTGCTTGAATGAACTGTGTTGCTACAAGCAAAAAAATCAAGTATAAAAGTCTTGTCTTCATTAATTTATTTTATTTGCTAAATTTCCACCAATCGATGTGAAACAAGGGGCCTTGACCGCCTTTGTAAACAAAGTACACATCATGCACACCTTCTACGCGTTTGACACCCCATTTTTGGGTGTTCCAACCAGGTTTTTTTGATTTGACCTTGCAGGTTGCCAACAACGGGCCATTGACTGCATCCAGTCGGATCTCGATGCTGCTCCCTGCTGCGATGGAATCTAAAGAAGCTTCGAATTTTTTGGCACCTTTACCAAAATCGACACCTCTAACTTTCACATAATCTCCTGATTGTATGTCACGAATAAAATTATTTCCTTTTGAAAAAGCCACTTCGATGCCTTCACCCCAGGCCATGGTTTCAGCTTCGGTTCTTTGAAATGGATTTAGATAACCATGTCCTTTGGCAAGTCCACTTTTTTCGTGCTTGTGGGTTGGGATAGAACCGTCCACGTTAAACTGCAATGGGATTACATTCACAGCTCTTTTTTTATCGTGGCCATTGGGTAAATCCTGATTCATGTAAAAAAAGTACCACTGTCCTTTAAATTGTGCGACTCCGGGATGGTTGCCCATGGATCCCTGCGCCCAGGCTTCCATCACGACTCCGCCATAAGTCCAGGGCCCAACGGGTGATGTTGCTGTCGCATAATACACAGCTTCAGGAACGTGCGCGGCATACATCAAATAATAAATACCATTCCGTTTAAAGATCCAGGGGGCTTCTTCATAATCGGGACCAAATGCTTTTTTGTCTTTGATGTCAAAAGTGATGATATCGCCCGAATAAGACACCATATCTTTGTTCAAACGGACACAATACAAAGCGTTATTACCCCAATACATATACGCTTGTCCATCGTCATCAATCAGAATGGTTGGATCAATATCTTCCCAGGCATGCTTGCCATAAGTGGTTTGGCTTGGGTTGATCATGGGCTTTCCAAGTGCATCTTTAAAATAGGCGGTTGGTGAATCCGATACGCCAACGGCAATACAGTCACCACCGTCTTTCAGTGCACTCCATGGGGAAATATAATAATAAAATTTGCCATCACGATAGGCGACCTGGGCAGCATTTGCGTTGTTTTTTGAAGCCCACTTCAATGAATCGGTTGAAAAAACGGGACCATGCTGCGTCCAATTCAACATATCCGTCGTAGAGAAACACCAATAATCCTTCATGATGAATCCCCTTGAAGTGGCGTGGTCTTCATCATGTCCGGTGTACAAATACAAGGTTTCGCCCTGCACCAAGGGAGCCGGATCGGCCGTGTAAACATTTTGGATAATGGGATTTTGGGCAAAACCAAGGGTGGTTATGGCAAATATACAGACGATGAGATTTAAAGTTCTAAACATGGTATTTTTTTTGTATCAGTATCTACTTACCTTTATTTCTTGGGCGCTTTGCTGATGCCTTTTGAAGTCAATGCTATTGGTTTGATGGTTCCATCGGGATTGAAATACAGATATTCAACACAAACCTGTCTTCTGCAATCACCTCCAATTTCTCCATTCAGCATATAAGCGCCATCGTGATAGATGAAGTACCATTGTTTGTTTAATTCTACGACAGAAGGATGGATGGTGAACCCAAATTTGGCCGATCCGGTGAGCAAACCGCCATACACCCATGGGCCTTTGATGCTTTTGGCATAGGAATAAGCAATTTGTTCGGCTTGAACGCCGGGGGCATCTGCAGCATACATCATGTAATACAACGACTTACGTTTAAACAGCCAGGGGCCTTCCGAAAAATTCCGAAATGGCACTTTCGTGATTTCACCTTCTGTTTCGATCATATTTTGCTTCAATTTGACCATATAGCAGTCGCCGTTGCCCCAAGCCATCCAAGGCGTTCCATCCTCATCAATGAAAACCGTCGGATCAATATCCGAATTCGCACGATGGGAATCTTTGGTCATGGCATCGGTGATTAATGGTTTTCCCGGCAACGCTTCTTTGAAGGGGCCAAGTGGATTGTCACTGACAGCAACCGTGATAAAATGTCCGGCTTTTCCATCCAGGGTCACATAATAATAGTATTTTCCTCCTTTCTCAACAACCTGAGCAGCCCAGGCTGCACCTGGAGCGGCATTCTGAAAATCTTTTGCGGCCAAAACGGGACCATGGGCTTTCCAGTTTTTCATATCGGTACTGGTATAGCACAGCCAGTTGGGCATGTTGAACCAACCACCAACAGAGGCGGCATCTTGACCGACATAGGCATACGCCGTATTTCCAATGATGGTGACGGCAGGATCGGCCGTAAAGGAATCACCAAATAGCGGATTCATTCCCGGTTGATGGGGCATTGATTCCCCTTGAATTTTAACTTCATCAATGGCACCTTCCAATACGGAAAGGCTGTTAGGAAAACCGGATGGATAACCGCGTCCAATAACCCAGGCGCCTACCCGATGTTGCAAAGCCACCCCATCCATGGTCATGCTGTTGGGCCTTCCAAAGGTGGATTGATCGGATGATTTCAATGCGATGTTCACAATCGTTTTTTCCGTCTTCGAATCATAATTGGCGGAAGCACGCACATCGTACCATTTTCCGGGAATGACCTGATCTTTGGCTCCAATTCTGCGTGGAACCGAATTTTCATCAACAACTTCGACAAAAAAGGTTTTCAACATGTTGTCGTAACCAATCGATAAATCGCCTGTCAAAGCTCCTTTTGGCCCTTCTTTACACAAATAGACCTGTTCGGTTCCTGGTAAAATGCATTGCAGACTGGCTTCAATGACCCAGATCTTTTGCAGGTCGTAAAAAGCAAGTGAGCGATCGGTGGTGACCACATATTCCCCTTTTTTTAGAGCCAGGGAGCGATTGTTGGCAATCCCATTCCGCTGTTTGAAAGGAAGGTTGTCAGAAAAAACAAGGGAGGATGGTCTTGCTCCGCGCACTTGGATATAATTCCCTTTGCCCGACAAATCCTGAATGTAAGGCATGGGTTCGGCCGGTCCCCTGTCGGAGGCGGTGAGTGGCTTTCCCAATTCAGGAAGACTGGTAGAGTCCCCTCTCAGGTGTTTGATTTGGTCAAAGTTCCAATGTGCCAAAACTTCATTACCGGCTTGCACCGATAATGAAGTAAAGCAAATTAGAATCGTGTTAAAAAGAATCCCAACTGTCCTTGGTCGTTTCATCTGAATTAATTTCCCAATTTAATGAGGTATGAGAATTTCGAGTTGTCCGAATAAATTTTGTAGGCTTCAAGCGGTTGAGGGCCACAACTGGCCGAACCCACACCCAAAGTCTTGGTGGACACACACAATACGGTTGAAGTGCTCTTTGGCAAATCAATTTTGTATTGAACGTTGTGCATTTGTTCATCGGTATAAGGGATGGCAGCAACCTGCAGGTACTTATCGACAGATTGAACCAGCATGGCAGGCGCATCTTTGCCGTAAACTTTAGCCCAGCGAACATCTTCATGATTGCCGCGTTCCATCGGTTTTTCGTATTCATATTGCTCATTGACACCAATATCGTACAAACCTACTTCTGCAGCTGTTTTCCTGTCTGAATAGTTTTCAAACGGGCCACATCCGAAAAATTGCAAACGGTCCATGTTTTTATTGAGCAACATGCGAACCCCCACACGGGCCAGAGGAATTCTGAATCCGGTGAAATTCACATCATTGTCAACCAAAACTTGTCCATTGCCATGTACCGTATAGGTCACTTTGTGGAACACCCCGAAACCGTTTTTGCCTTCAGCCTGTACCCTCGATACAATGCGAACGGTATTTTTGTCTACTTGTTCAGATTTAAAACTGACCAATTGATACTTCAGCGCATTCACGCCGTATCTGTCCCAGGAATTGTATGCCCAGTTATCATCATTGCGGTGTGACGCTCTCCACAAATGCAATTGTGGTCCGCCATCTTGCGACAACATTTCCACACCGTTTTTCTTCATGGAATTCATCAAACCACTTTTCAAGTCGAAAGCCACATCAAAGCCTTTGCCTTTGACGGTGCAATTCAACTTGTCTTGAACCAATTTTACAGGATCAACAACGTCGGCTTCAATCACAGGAGCAGTTCCAATAGGAAGTTTAAACTGTTCAAAAGCAACTTCGTAACCCTTATCAGCCCACAGTGTTTTTTCCTTTTGGGTATAAGAAACCCTCAAAAAGTATTCAGCTCCGGCTTTAAATTTGTCAATTTTATAATTCAGTTGAACCCTGCCTGAACTTCTCGGTCCAATGGGCCGCATCATTCCAGCTGTACCTTTGGCTATTTCAACACCATTTTCTGTGATGCTCCAGGAAATGTCATAATTGCTCAATGAGATAAACTGGTATTTATTGCGGACATTGATGCTGCCACTTGTAGCATCGGTCAACTCGGTGTCAATCCATTGAAAGGCTTTCTTCATTTCAGGGAAATGGGGTTTCATGTTGGGTCCTGAGGTGGAACGATCGTATGAAAATACACCTTTGTGAATGAAATACTGGTCGTTGGGTTGTTCACCAAAACCACCACCGTAGGCCAAAATTGGTCTGTTTGGATCGCGTCTGTTCCACAATGCCTGATCCTGGAATTCCCAAATGGCACCACCTAAAATTTCAGGATTATTGTCGAACACTTTGGAATATTCATTCAATGAACCCAGGGAGTTGAACATGGCATGAATAAATTCGCAAACATAAAAAGGTTTGGTTAATTGCTTGTTTCTGGCCACATTGGCATAATCTTCGGCTGTTCCGTACATGCGGCCATCCAAATCGGCCGGGTTGCGACTGCCTGTGCCCCAACGTTCAAAGTGCACAAACCGGGTATTGTCTATCTCTTTCACCGCAGCCATGGCAGCCAGGAAGTTGGATCCGCCATTGCCACATTCATTGCCCAATGACCAAATAATGACAGAGGGGTGATTTTTGAAATTTTCAGTATTGGCCACATTTCTGTCGACAATGGCGGCCTTCATGGTCGGTTCTTCGTCGAAACGTCTGTCGTAACCATGGTACTCGATGTTGGCTTCAGCCACCAACCAAATACCCCATTCGTCACACAATTCATACCACCTCGGATCGTTGGAATAATGGCTGGTGCGCACATGGTTGCAGTTTCCTTGTTTGATCACTTCCAAATCCTTGATCATTTGAGCTTCTGTAATGGCATGACCCACTTCAGACCAATGTTCGTGGCGATTCACGCCTTTCAATTTGATGGGTACCCCATTGGCCATAAACACACGGCCCTTGATTTCCACTTTTCTGAAACCAACTTTGGATGAAACGAACTCGCCTTCGGATGAACTCAAAACCAAGGTGTAAAGATTGGGCGTTTCAGCCGTCCACTTCAAAGGATCATTGACCTTTAAATTGAATTTGACAGCTTCTTCTTTATTCAAAGCCACGGGATTGCTAACAACCTGTTCCTTCACAACAACCTGACCGTTTTGGTCGTATAAAGTGGCAACAATGGTTTGTGCCTTTGTCGAGGCATTGCCATAATTTTTAACTTTGGCCACGACTTCCAAACTGCCGTTCTTGTATTGTTGATCCAAATCGGGCTTGGCATAAAAATCACGGATATGTACCTGAGGAGCAGCCCATAAGGTCACGTTTCTGAAGATACCGTGCAAACGCCACATATCCTGATCTTCCAACCAGGTACCTGATGAATATTGGTACACTTCCACAGCAATGTCGTTCTTGCCGGCTTTCACATATTTGGTCAAATCAAATTCTGCAGCATTTCTGCTATTGACGCTAAATCCAACCTGAACGCCGTTCACCCAGATAAAGAAGGCACAATCCACACCGTCAAAGGTGATAAAGATGCGTTTGCCCATCCAGGATTGTGGTACTTCAAACGACCTTTTGTAACTACCTACCGGATTGCGTTCCTTATAAGCGGTAAACCATTTTTCGGGTTCACTCATCACATTTGGAAAATCTTTTTTGATGGTGTAACCCAAATTTCTGTAAAAAGGTGTTCCATATCCGTGTACTTCCCAGTTGGAAGGTACAGGAATTTCTTTCCAGGATGATACGTCAAAATCGTTTTTATAAAAATTTGCAGGACGTTGTTCCGGGGTTGGAACCCAGTTAAACTTCCACATACCGTTCAAACTGCGGCATTGTGAGGATTGATGTCTTTTGGCCACCAATGCTTCCTGTAAATTGTCATAGGACATCAGGGTGGCATGGTGTGGTTCTTTGTTGATACCCAGAACTTCGGGGTTCTGAATTTCTGCAGGAATCGGCGCATTCTGTGCCCAAACCTGTTGCATGCTTGCTACGAGAAGCAAAAAGGCAATAAATAAATGGTTTTTCATGGAATATGAATAATTTAAGATTTTTCAGTGATGGTTGAAATTATTTGGTTGAGAACATCCAATAATCGAAATTGAACAATTCACGTCCGGTGGTTACATTTTGAGCGTTAAAACAGAAATAAATGTCATGTTTACCAGTCACTTGTTGTTTTACTTCTGCCGTCATCCATTTAAACTGTTCCCATCCGCCTGTTTTTGACATTTGAATGGATGCAACCAACGCACCTTTGAGGTCGTCCAATCGCACTTCCAAAATACCACCAGTCAATCCTGCAGCCAAAGATGCAGAGAACGTTTTGGGAGAAACCTTTCCGAAATCCACTTCACGTACGCGGATATAACCTTTCTGTCTAACGCTGGTGACATAAACGCCAACAGCATCATTTTGAGTCGTTTTGCATTTTTCAGCCCAGGACATGGTTTCAGCTTCTACCCTTTTGTACGGATCGAGGGTTCCAACAGGTTTGACACCTTCTTTGGTCATTGAAACGGGGGGAATGGTGCCATCGGCATTGTAAGTAAATTGTTCCACACTTGCAGCACGTCCGTAGCCACCACCGTTGGGAAGCAATCCGGTATGATAAAACAAATAGGAATTTCCTTTATAATCAACAATGCCGCCATGATTGGTGAAACTGTTTGTTTTCTGCTGATCCATGATCTTACCTTGATAACTCCATGGGCCAATGGGTGATTTGGCTGTTGAATACGACAAACATTCGCCTCCTTTGCTCATTCCGGCAAACATCATATAATATAAATCGTTGCGTTTATACAACCATGGGCCTTCAACAAAGCTATCTTTGTTGGGATTGGCTGCATCTCTATTGCCTCTTGAACCGCCAAAAGTCTCAACCGTTAAGGGAACGGTCACAATGTCACCTGAATAGGAAATCATGTCTGCGTTCAATTTGACATAAAACAAGCTGCCATTTCCCCAATATAAATAGGCCTGTCCATCCTTGTCAATCCAAACAGTGGGATCGATGTTGGACCAACTGCCATTCATGATGAGGGGTTTGCCCAATGCATCCTTGAAAGGGCCTGTTGGTTTATCGGATACTGCCACGCCAATGGCCATGTTGTTTTGATTGCTCTGGGCACAGATATACCAATAAAATTTGCCGTTTCTTTCAACACATTGCGCAGCCCAGCCACGGTCTTTGGCCCATTCAAAAGATTCCAAAGTGATGGGAACTCCGTGATCAGTCCAGTTTACCATATCGACGGTTGAAAAAATCCGCCATTTGGTCATGTAATAAAAATCATATCCGGGAATATCGTCTCCGGTGTACACATACAAACGGTCTTTGTACACCATGGGTGCGGGATCCGGTGAAAAACTTCCTTGAGCGATGGGATTTTCAGCGACACAAAAAAAGAGGTTGAACAAAACAAAAAAAACAGTCCATGTTTTTTTCATGACTATCGGTGACTTAAGTGTTGATTCTAGATGTTGCAAAAACTAATGCTAAGGTATAAAAAATACCTTGAATTGACTTCATGAGTGAACGACAGATTCACTGAAATCATCTACGAGACGGTTTGCTGTGAAATACCTCGTTGAAAAACAAGAACTGATATTTAACAGCATTCGACCAATAAGGCCAATTGTGGACACCAGGACGGGTAATGAAATCATGAGGATATTTCATCTTCAGCAGGCGATTGTGCAAATCCATATTGACATCGTAGAAAAAATCATTGACCCCACAATCAATGATCAACTTCAAATTACTGCCTTTCAATAAATCCAGCATGTTGACAATGGTATATTTTTCCCAATTTTCAGGTTTTTCTTCGATGGTGCCCAATCTTTTGGAGATGTCCCAATTCTTAGGGAAAGGTCTGATGTCCACCCCACCGCTCATGCTTCCGCCTGCAGCAAACAAATCCTGATGACGCAAAGACAAATACATGCCGCCATGACCCCCCATGCTCAGGCCTGTGATGGCACGATAGGCTGCAGATTTATAGGTGGGATATTTTTGATCGATGTAAGGCAAAAGTTCTTTGGTCACATACGTTTCATACTTATAACTGCTGTCTATCGGACTGTCATAATACCAGCTGGTTACACCCCCATCAGGACATACGATGAGCACCTGATACAAATCGGAGAGTTTTTTGATATCGGGCACATTGTTGATCCAATCAGAAGCGTTACCACCGGCACCATGCAACAAAAATACAGTGGGCAATTTTGTCTCAGCATTCACCCCATCCGGCACAACAACAATGTTGTCAATGTTTTTTTTCATCGCGGCACTGTTCACCGTCACTTTTTCAACTTTTGCTGCCTGGGCAATAAACACCAGGGCAAAAAGGGCAAAAAACACGTGTAGAATCCTTTTCATGGCACTAAAGAAATAAGAATTAGGTTATTTTATGATTTTAAAGTCAAGGGCAAAAGTATCAAAAAAAATACATTTGTCATGAAAAAGCCTGAAAACCGACAATAATTAACCATCACACGGGGGTTTTGGTCGAAAAAAACACCCAGTCCGCACATTTTAACACCTTAAGGACAAACCACTTAAATCATGTAAAAAAACTGCATTTTTTTGCAGAAATGTGTTCGCAGAACAAAACTAATTTGATACCTTTGGTGCGCAATATGCACGTTTAACATTATCCAATTGACAGGTGTATTTTGCAATCAACCCAATTTTAAAATTTTACAACCTTACTTCAAAATGACCTTAAGCATTGATTGGGCTCCAGCCCTAAATTTGATTGGATTTTCGTTCTCAATGGTATTTTTACTGTTGGTCGTTATTGTCTTATCCCTCAACTTGTTTGGATATGTCTTCAGCAACCTGGATAAATCCGAGAAAAGAAAAGGGGAACGAACTGCCGTGAGCACTGCTCAAAAATCCGTCGTAATTCACACCGCCAATGCAGAAGATGAGGTTCAAGCCGCCATTGCCATGGCGTTGGCCCAATATTTTGAAGATGTCCATGACAATGAAAGTAATGTATTGACCTTAGAAAAAATAGGCAAACGTTACACCCCATGGAGTTCAAAAATTTACGGACTAAACGTATTCGGGAAAAGGTAAAATATTGTACAATCGTTGATTATATACAGATGAAAAAGCTTCTAACCACCTTCTTTGCCATCATGGCAACCATCTTTACCTTTTCTGTTTTTGCCCAAACCGACAGCACGCAAACCACTGTCGTTGAACCCATTGGGGAAACCATTACGAAATTTCTGGAAACAACAGGGTTTTATCAAATGAGTGCAGGCACTTTGTTGATGCTGTTTGTTGCCTGTTTGTTGCTCTATCTGGCCATCGTTAAAAAATTCGAGCCCCTCTTGTTGTTGCCCATCGCCTTCGGAATGTTGGTGAGCAACATTCCCGGTGGAAGCATCTTCCACCCCGAGTTGTTTCAGGGAGGAGTTATTCATTGGGATCAATTCGGTCACGGAGCCGGCTTGTTTGACTACTTATATTTAGGTGTCAAACTTGAAATATATCCCTGTTTGATTTTCATCGGTGTTGGCGCCATGACCGATTTCGGACCCATGTTGGCCAATCCCAAAAGCTTGCTACTCGGAGCCGCTGCCCAGTTGGGTGTGTTTGTGGCATTTTTCTCCGCATATGGTTTGGGATTCAACCTGGATCAATCTGCTTCCATTGGCATCATTGGTGGTGCAGACGGTCCTACAGCCATCTTCCTGACATCCAAACTTGCACCGGACTTACTCGGCCCAATCGCTGTGGCTGCTTATTCCTACATGGCACTTGTTCCTGTCATTCAACCACCCATCATGCGTGCGTTGACCACCAAGAAAGAACGTGCCATCCGCATGAAACAAATGCGTTCTGTTTCAAAAAGAGAAAAAATCATTTTCCCAATATTTGCCACCGGATTGATCACGTTAATGTTGCCAGCTGCCACCCCCTTAATCGGTAGCTTGATGTTGGGCAACCTGATGAAAGAAA
This sequence comes from uncultured Bacteroidales bacterium, assembly GCA_964472175.1. GTDB lineage: Bacteria > Bacteroidota > Bacteroidia > Bacteroidales > UBA1402 > UBA8389. The sequence goes on from CAYYJF010000011.1 coordinate 17,818, forward strand.
GTGGCGTGGTTGAACGTTTGAATAAAACCGTTCAAAACGAATTGATGAACATTGTCACCATCTTCCTGGGATTAACGGTGGGTGCTACAGCCACGGCAACTTCATTCCTGAACGTTCAAACTTTATACATCATGGCATTGGGTGTCTTTGCCTTTGGTTTTGGGACAGCAGGGGGATTGCTTCTTGCCAAATTCATGAACCTGTTCTTGAAAGAAAAAATCAATCCGCTGATCGGTTCTGCCGGCGTTTCAGCCGTACCAATGGCAGCGAGGGTTTCTCAAAATGTCGGTCAGGAAAGCGATCCGCACAACTTCTTGTTGATGCATGCCATGGGACCAAATGTTGCCGGTGTTATCGGTTCGGCCGTTGCTGCTGGTCTGATGCTTACCATGTTGACCTAGTCGATCATATTCATATAGACAACAAACCCCAAGAGTTCACGCTGAACTTTTGGGGTTTGTTATTTCCTCAAATACCAGAGGGGAATTACAAATCTGCGATCAACTGTTTCAGTTTTGTTTCAGACAATTTGAGGGCAAACTGATAATCAATCAAGCGGGTATTGGAGTCCACAAAATTTTGATGTGCCTGATGCACTTCAAGCGAAGTGGTTTGTCCCAGGCGCAAACGTTCAATCGAGATTTCAAGCAATTGCTTTGTAAGCAAGTTGTTGTCTTTTTCAATGTCAATCAATGATTTTTGGTGTTTGTAATCATCGATGGCATGCTGCATCACGGCCAGAATTTCCGAAGTTGCTTTTTCCAGATTCACTTCAGATGCTTCTACAGTCAACGCAGCTACTTTCTTTTTCCTTGCTACTTCACCTGCCTGAAACAAAGGGATCGAAAGACGGCCCGTGAGTTCCGGTTCCAAAGCATTGGATCGTGTTACCGTTCCTGCTGCATTCTTTGAAACAGACATGCCTACCCCTGCATTCAGGCTGAGCGTGGGCAACAGGTTGGTTTTAACCTCATTGAATGCAAGTCGGTTTACCTCAATCTGCTTTTTCAAGGCCAGGATGGTGGTATTGTTGGATTTCATTCGATCAAAAATAATCGATTCATCCAGGACAAAACCGTTGGAGATGGCATCAGGCACATCAAACTGAAAATCGGAATCTCTCGACAACAAAAGATTCAATGATCTTTTCGCTTCAAGGATGGCAATTTTTTGCGTAAGTGCACGTTCCGTGGCTTCATTCAGGTCAATTTTTGCCTGCAAAAAGTCCGTGATGGGTTTAGCCCCTGATTTAAAGGCCGTTTCAGAGATCGCAACACGTTCTTGATTGTAGCGGATCGATTCCTCGATGGAACGCAGCTGTTGTTTGGCCCTGACCACATTATAATAGGTGGCCACCACCGAATAGGACGTTTCCAAAACCTGCTCTTTAAATTGCAATTCACCCAGGCGAACCAACTGATTCAACTTGTCTTTGGTCACAAACATTCTACCTCCGTTAAAAAGTGTCCAGTTTAATTCCAAAGAAGCCGATGCCATTTGCGAATTGCCTATGGATGAAAGTCCTTCAATCGAGGCCGTTGGCAACATCCCTGCATTACCCAGGGTGTTGTTGGTCTGTTTCTCAGCCAACTGTTTGTTTGACAATTGAATGTCGAAATTCTCTTTCACAGCCAGCTCCAGAGCCTGATCCAAAGTCAGGACCTGCTGAGCTGCAAGTTGAAAAGAGCATAACAAGGATAAAAGGATGATACGGATGCGATTCATATGCGTTTGATTTTATCACCGGAGATAAATGTGTACATCACCGGAATGACGAAAAGCGTGAGAATTAAAGCAAATAACAATCCAAATACGACAACGATGCCCATGGACACGCGGCTTTCAGCACCGGAACCCAAAGCCAAAGCAATGGGCATCGCACCGAAAATGGTCGCCAGAGATGTCATCAAAATGGGTCGGAAACGTCCAATAGCCGCTTCAAAGGCTGCTGTTTTCTTATCCAGTCCCAGCAAGCGTTTCTGATTGGCAAATTCCACAATCAAAATACCATTCTTGGTGACAATCCCAACCAAAAGAATCATACCGATTTCAGAGAAAATATTCAGGGTTTGCCCAGTCAATTTTAAGGAAATCATGGCACCGGCCAAAGCCATCGGAACAGTCAGCATGATGGTGAGTGGATCCCTGAAACTTTCAAATTGTGCAGCCAAAACCAAATAGACCAGCAACAAAGCCAGTATAAGTGAGAAAACAATATTGGAGGTACTCTCGGCAAAGTCTCTCGATGAACCGGCCAGGGCCGTATCAAAGGAATCGTCCAGCACCTTATCGGCAATGCGTTGCATTTCTTCAATGCCATCGCCCTGGGTGTATCCCTTGTTCAAATTGGCTGAAATGGTTGCCGATTTATATCGGTTGTAATGATACAAAATGGGCGGATTGCTATTTTCTTCCATGGTGATCACATTGTCCAACTGCACCATGCTGCCATTGCTGGACGGCACATACAACGAGGACAAATCGGCAGGCGCATCTCTGTCTTTTCTATCCACCTGACCAATGATGTAGTATTGCTTGTTGTTCCTTAAAAAATAGCCATATCTACTGCCACTATAAGCGGAAGAAAGCGCATCAGACACATCTTTCTCACTCACTCCCAGGGTTGCCGCTTTCAAACGATCCACAGAGATATTGATTTCAGGCTTGTTGAATTTCAAATCAACATCCGCATTGGACAAAACCAGGCTATTTTGTGCTTCTTCCAAAAATCGGGGCAACACCTGCTTCAATTTGTCGAAATTCAAGTTTTGAAGTACGAACTGAACTGGCATACCCCTTGACGTAGAAGTCGCTATGGTGGGCTCCTGCGAAGCGACGACCCTGGCATTGGGCACTTTGGCATACAATTTGGTTAGGCGATCCACGATTTGTTGCTGTGAAGCTCTGCGTTCATCGGGTTCCTTTAAAAACGTCATAATCATACCACTGTTTGAACCAGATGACCCCATTCCACCATACCTAGACATCACAAACCGGTTTTCAGGAACAGAGTCCATGGTCGTCAAAGCAATGTCGTCCATCATGCGCTTCATCGTTCCAAATTCAATGCCTTCTGCAGCGCGGACACTTGTACGAATAAAACTACGATCCTCCAGAGGAGACAATTCCGATTTCAAGGTTCTGGCAACCCCTGCAACCATGATCAAACACCAAACCAAAACACCAATGGATATCCAACGTTTCTTGAAAAACACCTGCAACCAGGTTTTGTACAAATTTTCTGTTTTCTGAAAATAGGGTTCTGTCATCAAATAAAAGCGGGAGTGATGACTCAAACCACCGCCAAGTTTCACATTCAATACCGGGGTTAGCGTCAGCGATACAAAGGCTGAAATCAAAACGGCAGCAGCCAGCACAACGCCAAATTCACGGAACAGCCTACCGGTGAAACCTTCCAAAAACATGATAGGTAAGAAAACAATGGCCAGGGTAAGTGAAGTGGAAATAACGGCAAAAAAGATTTCCCGCGTCCCCTCAAAAGCCGCCTTCCATTTATCCATGCCCTGCTCTCTTTTCTTGAAAATATTCTCCGTGACCACAATCCCGTCATCCACCACCAGTCCGGTTGCCAAAACGATACCCAACAGTGTGAGCACATTGATGGTATATCCGGCCAAATACATGACAAAAAAGGTCCCGATCAAAGACACAGGAATATCAATCAAAGGACGAATGGCAATGATCCAGTTTCGGAAAAACAAGAAGATAATGGCAACCACCAGAATGATGGCAATAAACAGTGTCTCAGCCACATCAAACACAGACTGACGCACAAACACAGAACGATCGCGGCCAATATGCAGCTCCATTCCTGCGGGCATGGATGCACGGACCTGTTCCAGACGTTTATAAAATTCATCGGCAATTTGAATGTCGTTGGCACCGGGAAGCGGCAACACCGCCAACATCGCACCAGGAACGCCATTGATCAAGCCACCCGATTCTTCACTTTGAGGTCCGAGTACAGCCTCACCAATATCCATCAATCGAACAATCTGATCACCGTTCTTCTTGATTATCATATTGTTAAACTCCTCTTCCGTATTCAAGCGGCCGTTGGTTTTGACCAGAAGTTCCGTGGCCTGGCCCCGGATTTTTCCACCTGGACGTTCCACATTTTCACGGCTCAGGGCAGTACGAACATCAGAAGCCGTCAGGTGATACGCAGCCAACCGGGCTGGATCCAACCACAAACGCATGGCCGGTTTTTGTTGTCCAAAAATGGACACAGAACTCACCCCGGGAATGGTTTGAAATTTTTCCTGCAAAATATTTTCGGCATAATCACTCAATTCCAAAGCGTTCATTCTGGAGCTTTGAATAATCAGCATAATGACAGGATCACTGTCTGCATCGGCTTTGGTCACCGTTGGCGCCGCATCAATATCCTGAGGAAGCTGACGCATGGCCTGAGACACACGGTCACGAACGTCGTTGGCCGCTTTTTCCAAATCAGACCCCAAATCAAATTCAACCGTGATGCGACTGCTTCCCGTAGAAGATTGAGAAACAACCGATTTCACACCTTCAATACCATTGATGGCCTTTTCAAGTGGCTCTGTAATTTGAGATTCAATAATTTCAGAATTGGCTCCTGTATATGAAGTGGAAACCGTAATGACAGGCGGATCAATAGAAGGGTACAGACGTACACCCAAACCGTTGAAACCGACCACACCCATCAAGACTATCAGCAAGCTAAAAACGATCGCTGCTATCGGACGTTTTAAGGATAAATCGGATAGTGTCATAAGGCAGATTTAACATTTGAAAATTGAAGCGGAGCACCATCCTTGATAAACATCAATCCGGAAGTCACCACTGTATCACCGGCAGAAAGTCCGGAAATAATTTCGACTTTAGATTCCTTTCTCACACCTGTAACCACCTGAACAAAAGACGCTTTTCCATGTTTGGAAACCACCACTTGCTGATTTCTTTCCATTGGAATCAAAGCTTCTGCAGGAATTAAAATCGCCTTGCTGTTTTCACCGATACGCAAACGCACATTCGCAAAAGTACCCGGGTTCAATCCAGCCGTGTTCTTGTTTAGCAAAGCCCTCACTTTCAGGCTTCTGGTTGTATTTTCAATGCCTCTTTCTGTCGCATGAACCACAGCGTCATACGCTTGTGTTCCGTTTGAAAGTGAAAAAGAAACCTTCATGCCGGCTTTCACCACTTCCGCATATTTTTCAGGCACGTAAAAATCCAATTTCAGTGCAGCACTTCTCAGTATGGCCAAAACCGTGGAAGAATTCACCACCGCACCCACACTCACATTTCGAAGTCCCACAATGCCGTCAAATGGAGCCAGCACTTCCGTTTTCCGGATTTGCGCCTTTTGCTCCTCAATTTCAGCCTTGAGATTGCTTACCTGAAGCATGGTTTGTTCATATTCATTTTGACTGATACCATTGATTTTCACCAATTCAGACTGTCTTTTGGCCAATTGCTCCTGAAGTGCCAATTGCGCTTGGTATTTTTTCAAACCTGCCAGCAAATCATCGTTAAACAAGCGTACCAAAACCGTGCCTTTCGAAACCGTTCTGCCTTCAGGCAAATTCAAATGCACGATTCTGCCGGCCACTTCATTTTTCAATTCAACCTCATCATTGGCCAAAAGCGATCCGGTCACCGTCAGTTCATTGATCATCAACTCGGGTTGGACCACAACCGCATCCACAGAACGCACCATGTCGCGTTTTCCTTTACGCATATCCGCCGGGCTTCCTTTTCTCAAAAGCAACCAGCTTACACCTACTATAATAAGGACACCAACCAGCGTCCATACCGTTTTTTTATTCAATTGTATCATATTTGATTGTTATAGATTTCAGGCCATTAAAAGTACTGAATCCCGTTAGATTATAAAAGCAGATCAACGTTTAAATTTCGTATCTTTGTATGGTTTTCAACGCATGATTTATGACATCTACCATTTGGGCACCGCCACATATCACCGGAGACATTGCTTTACCGGCATCCAAAAGTATCAGCAACAGGGCGTTGATATTAAACGCTTTGGCAACATTGCTTGAATCAAACCAAGCCGGCGTACCTTTGACCGAGGGAGGCCACCAAAACCTGAGCAATCTGGCCGAATGTGATGACACGGACGTTTTGATTCAAGCCCTGAACAACCTAAACAAAACCATCGATATCGGAGCCGCCGGCACATCCATGCGATTTCTGACTGCATTTCTTTGTGAACTGGAAGGCAACCACCTCATTACAGGATCAGAGCGGATGAAAAATCGTCCCATCAAGCTGTTGGTTGAAGCCCTCAGAACGGTAGGCGCCGAGATTGAATATGTTGAAAAAGAAGGCTATCCACCCCTGAAAATCACAGGTAAGAAATTAGAAGGGGGCAGCATTCAAATCCATGGCGGCATCAGCAGCCAATATCTATCGGCCCTGATGATGGCAGGCCCCCTGATGAGAAACGGCCTCAACATTCAGATTGAAGGCGAACTCATTTCCAGACCCTACTTTGAAATGACCATCTCCATGATGCAGTTATGGGGCGCAACGATTGAATACAAAAATGCCGTGGTTGAAATCCAACCGGGCGGGTACACCCCACAACACTTTACGGTTGAATCCGATTGGTCTGCCGCTTCTTACTGGTACGAAATGCTCAGCTTAGCCGAATCCGGCAGCCTTTTTTTAAAAGGACTGAATCAAAAGAGCTTGCAAGGGGACAAACGAATATCTGAATGGTTCGAACTGTTGGGCGTTCACACCGAATTCAAAAACGGCGGTGCGCAATTAAGCAAAATCGAAACCAAACAATCTCATTTCGAAGCCGATCTGATTGACCAACCCGATTTGGCACAAACCCTGGTTGTTACCTGCTTAATCAAGGGCATCACCTTTCATATCAGCGGATTACAAAGCCTGAAAATCAAAGAAACCGACAGACTCACTGCCCTGGTCAACGAATGTGCAAAATTGGGATTTGTATTGCATCAAAAAGAAGACCGCATTTTAGAATGGACCGGTGATACAAAATCCATGCTGGCCTCCCCGATTGAAACCTACGACGATCACAGAATGGCCATGGCCTTTGCCCCGGTATCTGTGGCATACGGGACCATCAAAATAGACCATCCTGAAGTCGTCACAAAATCATATCCAAAGTATTGGGATCATTTAACCGCCTGTAATTTCTTAATCGAATGATGTTTTTTATCATCCTGATTGCCAGCCTGTTGATTTTGGGAATCTTCAGCTGGCTTGCTTCAAAATACAATTGGTTCAACAGTACAAACGAACCAACAGAGCCCATCGAACCTGAGGTTTGTTGCGGCGCACATGAAGTATGTCTGAAAGACAATTTGCAAATCATCGAGACCAAACCCGTTTACTATGACGATGAAGAACTGGATGTTTATGCTGCCCGGGATCCCCAGACCTATACCGATGAGGAATGTCAGCAATTTGAAGAGATTTTTGACACCCTGGATGAAAGCGAACTCTCAGGCTGGTTGTGCAGCCTGCAACTGCGATCCATTCATTTGCCAGAATTCCTATATGAACAGGCGTTGAACGTCGTGTCAGAGCGAAGAAAATCCATACAATAAAAACCTGGTTGAAACGTTTCATTAAATGTAACATCAGGCACTCGAGAACGATCCATGCGCTTAAAGCAACTCCTCATACCACTAAGCTGTCTATTCCTTGCAATAGTCACAAGCTGTTCTACGCAAAAGAACACCTGGATCAATCGACATTACCATGAATTAAACACCAGGTACAATGTCCATTTCAACGGACATGAATCCTATTTAAAAGGCATCAAACAATTGCAGGATGCCATCAAATACGATTACTCCAGTTTCCTGCCACTCTTTCAGGTGTCAGACCACACTGCAGCAAAAGCGACCTCGTCCAACATGGACAAAACCATCAAAAGCTGCGAAAAAGCCATTCAGAAACACTCCATTCGGGTAAAACCAACCAAGAAACCAACTTCCAGAGATCGTGCTTCCAAAATAGCCTTTTATGCGCAGGAAGAATTCAATCCTTTCATGGACGAAGTCTTTATATTAATGGCAAAAGCCCAATACACCAAAACCGACTTCGAATCGGCAATTGCCACCTGCAGCTACATCATACGTCATTTTTCTCACGATAAACAAACTTGCGACAAAGCCACACTATTGCAAGCGCAATCCCTCATCGAAACTTCCTGGCTGTATGATGCCGAACAACTCTTAAACAAAATCAACACCCCACAATTGACCCCGGGATTGGTCGGTGAATTTTCCACAATCTATGCCGACTTATTGCTCCGCAGAAAAAAATATTCCGAAGCCATTCCCTATTTGGAAATTTCCATTGAAAAGACAAAAAACAGAAAAGACTTGCTGAACCGACATTTTTTGCTGGGTCAACTGTATCAGCATCTAGAAGAAAAAGACAAAGCCTATCGGGAATTCGGACAGGTTATTCGAATGAATCCTCCTTACGAAATGGAACTAAATGCAAGAATACGCCAAACAGAAGTCTTTCCAAAAACCAACATTGCAAAATCCAGAAAAACACTGGAAAGGATGCTCGGAAAAAGAAAAAACAAAGACTTTTTAGGGGAAATATATTATGCCATGGGCAATTTGTACATGGCCACACAGGACACTGTCAAAGCCCTGGAGACCTATCAAAAAGCCCTGGACAAAAGCAGCAAAAACAGCATGCAAAAACGCACCGCATTGATGACCATGGCCAACATTCACCTGACCAGGGAAGATTTTATGCGGGCAGAACAATACGTCACTCCTTTGTTGCAGCTCTTGCCCAAAACCGATGCCAACCATGCATGGTGGAATCATAAAGGCGAACAACTAAAAATGGTACAACCCTATTTGCGCACCATACATCGGGAAGACAGCCTGCAGGCAGTACAAAACATGCCGGAAAATGAACGCATGGCTTTGATCGACAAACAAATTGAGCAATTAAAAGCACAAATCAAAGAAGCTGAAAAAAAGTCTGAAAGCGCAGAAACGGCAACTGTTGTCAACAAAACGCCAACAACTTCAAACATCACGAACGAAGCAAATCTGTGGTATTTTAACAACAATGCCCTGGTAGAAAAAGGCCTCAAAGAATTCAAACAGAAATGGAACAACCGGGCTTTGGTCGATGATTGGAGACGCACGAAAAAATCATCGCAAACCGAGCCGGCAGACAGTATTCAAAGACGAAGAAGATCGACTTCAACAGTTTTGGCATCCCAAGCCCCCGAAACAGAAACAAAAGAAGGCGAAGACGACCCCTTGCATCCAAATTATTACTTAAAGGACTTACCCGCCACTCAAGCACAAAAAGACAGTTCGAACAGCCGCATTTCAGAAGCACTCTATCAGGCCGGCATTGTTTTTTGGGAACAGTTTGAAAACAATAAAAAAGCAGCGTCCATGTTGGAAAGGCTCTCCAATGAATACCCAACTTTCAATAAATTAGACCATGCTTGGTTTATCTTGTACCTATTGAACAAAAAGCAAAACAACAACGCCAAAGCAGAAGACAACAGACTTCGCTTAAACACGCTCTTTCCAGAAAGCACCTATGCCAAAAGACTGGAGAATAGCCTTTATATCGAACGGATGAACCAGACACAAAAAGTACAAGACAGCCTGTTTGAGAAAGCCTTCACTTTATTCAGCGACAAAGCCTCCGACAGCTTGTTTTCTCTCATTGACATGGTGCAGAAAGAACATCCATACACTGGATTGATGCCAAGATTTCTACTTTTGAAAGCCATGGAGCATGCCAAATTGGGACACGACAGTGTATTTCATCAAACATTGGTTGATATCCAAAAAAACCATCCAAATTCAGAGATAGAACCAACAGTCAAAGCGCTGTTGGAACAATGGGATGCAGGGAACAGGCCCCATGCCTTCAACAACTTTGGCTTGTCGACGGCGCAACAAGAAGCACCAATCAATGAACTACAAAAAGACAGCTTGTCCAACGCCTTTCAATTCAATCAGAAAGAAGCCCATACGGTGTTGCTCATCTGTGATTTCAAAGAAAACCGTTTGAATGAATTGCAATTCGATGTAGCCATTCACAATTTCACCAATTATTTGATTCGCGATTACGAATTGCTGCATACAAAAATTGAAAATTTAGACGTACTTTTGATTACTGGTTTTGAAAATGCCTCAGATGCAATGCGTTATATTTCGTATTTAAAACTGAAGGACAATCAGCCGGAAACAGCCTACCCAGGTCTGATTTGCATTCCCGCTTCCGATACCAATCTGAAATTGTTACAGGAAGGCGCTTCCATCAAGCAGTATAAAGCATTTTTCGAAAAACGATACAAAGACATCAATACCAATTTCTAATATGGCAAAAGACCGTTTACTTTGGGCTGACGATGAGATCGATTTACTCATGCCGCATGTCTTATTCTTAGAAGAAAAAGGATATGAAGTCATCACGGCGACCAATGGTCTGGATGCCCTGGAATTGTGCAAAGAGCAAGTTTTTGATTTGGTTTTTTTAGATGAAAATATGCCAGGACTCAGCGGATTGGAAACCCTGAATGCCATCAAAGAAATATTGCCAACATTACCCGTTGTCATGATCACGAAAAGTGAAGAAGAGGACATCATGGACCAGGCCATCGGAAGCAAAATTGCGGATTATTTGATCAAGCCTGTCAACCCCAGACAAATGCTGTTGACACTGAAGAAAAACATCCACAAAGAAGAAATCATTCACGATACCACCACCCTTTCTTTTCAACAGAATTTTGCAAAATTGAGTGCACAAATCAATGAATGCCGCACGCATGAAGAATGGATAGAAACCTATAAGAAGATCTGTTATTGGGAATTCGAATTGGAGGATGCCAAAACGGGCATGGAAGAAATGCTCAAGCAGTTGAAGACAGAAGCCAACCACCTGTTTTTTAAGTTCATCAAAAAGAACTACCTGGATTGGACAGGCACGCAAGACAACCGACCGCTTTTGAGTACAGACCTGTTTAAAACCAAAATTTTCCCCCTGCTCGATCAACAAGAAAGCGTTTTTGTCATTCTCATCGACAATTTTCGCTTAGACCAATGGGAAATGGTCAAACGACAGCTGGGTGAGCGATTCACCTATCAGGAATCGCTTTACTACAGCATCCTTCCCACGGCCACGCAATACGCCAGAAATGCCATCTTTTCAGGCCTTACACCCCTCCAAATCAGCCAAAGGCATCCCGAGTTCTGGATTGACGAGGACTCCGAAGAAGGCAAAAACCTGAATGAATCGCAACTCATTCAATATCAACTTGACAGACACCGCCGCAAGGTTGATTTCAATTATTTTAAAATCAACAACAATCAGGCCGGAGAAAAAATGTTATCACAGTTGAAAACCATGCTGAATAAGCCATTAAATGTATTGGTTTTCAACTTTATAGACATGCTTTCGCATGCCAAAACCGAATCCAAAATGATTCGCGAATTGGCTTCATCCGAGTCGGCTTACCGATCGCTGACCGAATCCTGGTACAAACACACGGTGGTTTCTGAACTGTTTGACCAATTGCTCAATGAACATGTCAAAATCGTTTTAACGACCGATCATGGTTCTGTGCATGCCGACAACCCCATCAAAGTGATTGGCGACAAAAACACGAATACAAATTTGAGGTACAAGGTCGGAAAAAATTTAAATTACGATGCCAAAGAGGTCTTCGAGATCAAGCAACCCGACAAATACGGTCTGCCCTGTCCCAATGTCAGTTCAACCTATATTTTTGCCGGGAACAACGACTTCTTTGCCTACCCCAACAACTACAGTCACTATGTGACTTATTACAAAGATACCTTTCAACACGGGGGCGTTTCCATGGAAGAAATGTTGATTCCCTTTGTCGTGTTAGAGCCCAAAAAGAAATAGCATGGAATTAGAAATAAATTCAATAGAAGACCTTCATCGCGTAGCCGAAACTTTTCTGGCTGCAACCTCCGACAACAGAATTTTTGCATTTTACGGAGTGATGGGCGCAGGGAAAACCAGTTTTATCAAAGCCTTGTGTGAAGTGATGGATGTTTCAGATGTGGTAACCAGCCCCACTTTTGCCATTGTCAATGAATATGTCGCTCCCCGATACGGCAGCATCTATCATTTTGATTTCTACAGAATCAACAAAATAGAAGAAGCCTATGATTTGGGCTATGAAGAATACTTTTACAGCGGGCAATATTGCTTTATCGAATGGCCTGAAAAAATAGAATCCCTTCTGCCTGAAAACAGTTTACCCGTTTCCATTGAAGTTTTGCCCAATGGGAAACGGGTCATTCGGTTTTAAAAGAGGTAGACTGAAAACGAAGACGGTCTGTTCTTTTAAAGAATGGCTTCAATCTTTTGAGCCAAAACACTTTTTTGAGTAGCACCTACTTGCTTGTCCACTTGCACGCCATCTTTAAAAAACAGGATGGTGGGAATGTTCCGGATGCCAAACCTGGAGGTGATGTCGTTGTTGTCATCTACATCCAGCTTTCCGATAATGACTTTGTCTTCAAAATCGTGTGATAATTCCTCGATGATTGGACCAATCATTTTGCAGGGGCCACACCATTCTGCCCAGAAATCCACCACCATTGGTTTGCCGGATTTCAACAATTCATCAAAATTTGAATCTGTTATAACGAGTGCCATATGTCTATTTTTTATTTGATTTCCTCTAGTTGCGCAAATGTACAAATTCCCATCCTTTTAGAAAACCCGGAATCAATTTATTTTGAAATCGACAAACTCCATGGACTCTAAATATTTCACAAAAACATTGTCCACCTGCACTTGATACGACCTGGAATGAAGTTCCAAATTGATGGGCGGCTCTTCCTCATAATCCACAACGGTTATGTTCAGGGCTGTTTTTCCCGGGTTCTTGCGAACGGTTTCCAACATTTCTTCTACAAAAATAGTACTGATTTCAGACAAAGGAATGGTGATGTTTATTTTTTCAATGGAGGTTTCCATGGCTTCAGACAAAAGCGATATTTGCTGAACCTTCATTTCCATTTCGTCTGGTCTCCAGGTTTTTGCTGCATATCGACCCTTGATAAATAAAAAGGTGGATGGTCTCAAATATTTGCCAAATTCCATATAATCTTTGGGCCAAAAGGGAATCTCCGCCGAACCTGAATAGTCTTCAATGGTGACAAAGGCAAAAAGTTCGTTCTTTTTACTCATCCGTTCACGCACATCTGTTACAATTCCGCCAAAAATCAATTCTTTGTTTTGAACCAGATTTCCCTGACGAATGTCGTCCATGGTGGTGTTACAAACATGGTTGATGACAACGGAGAAACCATCCAGCGGGTGCGATGACAAATACATCCCAACCAACTCCTTTTCTTTATTAAGCCTATATAAATCAGGCCATTGCTGAACCTTTGGAGGCTCAGGTTTTGAAATCATCACATCGTGTTCATCGCCAAAAAGCGAATTGGACAAACTGGCTTTGTCGATTTGCACCTTCACCCCGTATCGGATCAGCACATCCAAAAAAGTCTCCCCTTTTTCTCTTTCGGCAGCAAACTGCTCTCTTGAGAATTGATTGAAGGCATCGAACGAACCGGCCAGCGCCATGGATTCGACACTTTTCTTGTTGCAGGCATTTAAATTGACACGTTCCAGAAAATCATACACATCTTTAAAATGTCCGTTTTTCTTGCGTTCATCCAGAATGGCCATGACTGCACTTTCACCAACACCTTTGATGGCACCGAGGCCAAAGCGGATATTTCCTGCTGCATTCACCGTAAATTTCATGTTGGATTCGTTCACATCCGGTCCCAATACCTGAATGCCCATGGCCTTGCATTCATCCATAAACTTGGTGATATCGGAGATATTGTTGATGCTTCTGGACAAGACAGCAGCCATGTATTCAGGCGGGTAATTGGCTTTCAACCAGGCTGTTTGATAGGCCACCAAAGAATAGCAGGTGGCATGCGATTTGTTGAAAGCATAGGAAGCAAATTTTTCCCAGTCTGCCCAGATCTTTTCCAGTACTTTCGGGTCATGTCCGTTGGATTTTCCACCATCGATGAATTTTGGTTTCAGGGCATTCAACTTTTCAATGATCTTTTTACCCATGGCCTTACGAAGTTCATCGGACTGACCACGTGTAAAGTTGGCCAAAAGGCGTGAAAGCAACATCACTTGCTCCTGATACACCGTAATGCCATAGGTGTCCTTCAAATAACGCTCCATGATGGGAATGTCATATTCAATGGGTTCGCGTCCCTGCTTACGCGCAATAAACGATGGGATATAATCCATGGGACCTGGCCTGTAGAGCGCATTCATGGCAATCAAATCCTCAAATTTACTTGGTTGCAATTCGCGCAAATACTTCTGCATACCGGCAGATTCAAACTGGAAAGTACCTACCGTATTTCCGGCTGAATACAAGGCGTATGTTTTTTCGTCCTCCAAAGAAATGGTGTCAATGTCTATTTGAACATTTTGCCTAAGTCGGATGTTTTCAATGGCTTCCTTGATGATGGACAAGGTTTTCAGGCCCAAAAAGTCCATCTTGATCAAGCCGGTTTCTTCAATGACAGAACCTTCGTATTGCGTCACCAAAAGCTTTTCACCCGTTTCTTTGTCATCGGCGGTACTCACCGGTACCCAATCCGAAATGGCATCTCTGCCAATAATCACACCACAGGCATGCACCCCGATATTGCGCACATTGCCTTCGAGCATTTGCGCATATTTCATGGTTGAACGCAACTGCGGATTGGACGATTCTGCGGCAGCTTTTAATTCGGGTACAAATTCTATGGCATTCTTAAGATTGACCTTTTTCACATCGGGAATGCGGTCCGGCACCAGCTTGGCCAGGCGATCCGATTCAGGCAATGGCAAGCGCTCTACCCGCGCCACATCCTTGATGGCTGACTTTGCAGCCATGGTTCCATAGGTGATGATGTGTGCTACTTTTTCTTTGCCGTAACGTTCTTCAACCCACCTCAATACCTGCCCCCGGCCATCATCGTCGAAGTCAATGTCGATATCCGGCATGGAAATACGGTCCGGATTCAGAAAACGTTCAAACAGCAAATCATACTTGATGGGATCGACCCGAGTGATGCCAAGACAAAACGCAACGGCTGAACCCGCGGCTGAACCCCTGCCCGGACCTACAGATACGCTCATTTCTCTAGCTGCAGTGGTAAAATCCTGAACAATGAGAAAGTAACCCGGAAAACCCATTTTTTTGATGGTTTCCAGCTCAAAATCAATGCGTTCCCTGACTTCCTCACTCATATCGGGATACAGTCGCTCTGCACCTTTATAGGTGAGATGACGCAAATATTCGTCGTCATTTTCAAAGCCCTCAGGTCTTGGAAAGTCAGGCATAATCGCCTTGTGGTCAATCGAATAAAATTCAACCTTGTCGGCGATTTCATTCGTATGAATCAAAGCTTCGGGAATATCCGAAAACACAGCATTCATTTCAGCCGTGGTTTTAAACCACTCCTGTTTGGTGTAATGCATACCTCCCTCATCGTCCAAATCCCTGCCTGTATTCAGACAAATAAGCCGGTGATGGGCTTCGGCATGTTCTTCATTGATAAAATGCACATCGTTGGAAGCAATCAATTTTACTTGATGCTTCCTGGCCAATGCTACCAAATGCGTATTGACCTCCACCTGTTTGGGATAGGTATCCTGAGCAGCGTTGGCAACGGTGGGTTTGTGGCGCTGCAATTCCAAATAAAAATCATCCCCGAATATTTCTTTGTACCAAAGAAGCGATTTTTCGGCTTCAGCCAGGCGGCCATCACCGATAAAACGGGGTATTTCACCACCCAGACAAGCGGAACAGGCAATGATGCCTTCGTGATACTTGGCCAATTCATGGTGGTCGGTTCTTGGATTGTAATAATAGCCGTCTGTCCAGGCCTTTGAGACAATTTTCAGGAGGTTTTTATAGCCAACATAGTTCTTGGCCAATAAAATTAAATGCCAACCCCTGGCATCATCAGGAACATCTTTTCGTTTGTTAATCATCCCATTACGTGCCACATACACCTCACATCCAATGATGGGTTTGATTTGATCGGCTTCCTCCTTGCCTTTGTTTTTCTTTCCGACATAATTAAAAAACTCTTTGACCCCAAACATGTTGCCATGATCGGTGAGCGCTATGGCTTTCATGCCATCGGAAACAGCTTTGTCAACCAGCCCCTGAATGGAAGCCTGACCATCTAAGATGGAGTATTGTGAATGCACGTGCAAGTGCACGAATGGTTTCATAAACGGGATTTTTTTACATAAAAAAGGGATATAAAGATACCTGCTTTTCGTGTATGAATCAACAGCACATCAAAACTTAACATCCATTTGATTCGATTAATTTGGTCGAATGCCTATAATGGCGTACTTTTGTGTGCCAAAACCCAAATAACAACGGATGAAACGAACACTGGGAATATCCATACATAAAGAAGGGTACAAAATCCTCCTCTGGTTGTTCGTCGCATTGTTCCTTGTCAATCTGCTGGTCTGGATCATGCTTGGTCATTTTGTTTTTATGCCACTATTGGTTGCTTCAGGCTTGTTTTTCTTTTTTTTTCTAAATTTTTTCAGAAGCCCAAAACGGATCAATCAGGCCGGCCCTCTGGACATCGTTGCTCCTGCAGACGGCAAAGTGGTGGTGCTGGAAAAAACATTTGAAAGTGGATTACTCAAAGAGGAACGCATTCAGATATCCATTTTCATGTCGGTATTTAATGTGCATGCCAATTGGTATCCTTTTGAAGGAAAGGTCATTCATTATAGCCACCAAAATGGAAATTTCATGGCTGCGTATTTGCCCAAATCAAGTGTTGAAAATGAACGTTCAACGGTGTTGATTGAATCCAAAAACACAAAAAAAACGGTGCTCATCAGACAAATTGCAGGCGCATTGGCCAGACGCATTGTAACCTACGCATACAACAATAAAAAAACACATTTAAACGAACATTTGGGATTTATCAAATTTGGCTCTCGTGTAGATCTTTATTTTCGCCCCGAAGATGTGGATATTTTGGTCAAAATAGGCGACAAAACCACAGGTAATAAAACTGTGATTGCCAGATTTAAGACAGATTCCGTTTAAATAAGCGATTATGATACGCAAACACATTCCTAATGCGATCACCTGCCTCAATTTGGCATCCGGTTGCGCAGCATTGGTTTTCAGTTTTAAAGGCTCATACGACATGGTTGCCTTGTTTGTGGCGTTGGCTGCTGTTTTTGATTTTTTGGACGGATTTGCCGCCAGATTATTGAAAGCATATGCTCCCATGGGCAAAGAATTGGACTCATTGGCAGACATGATTTCCTTTGGTTTGGTACCAGGTGCCATTCTTTTTCACTTTTTGGACACCCAGGCTTTTTTAAACGGAACACAAAGCTGGTGGGCATGGATCGCTTTTACCATTCCTGTGTTTTCGGCTTTACGTCTGGCCAAATTCAACCTGGACGACAGACAAACAGAACGGTTTTTGGGATTGGCCACACCTGCCAACGCCTTATTTTGGGTCTTTGCTGTCAACAGCACATTCTCCTTTATGCAAGACTTCAGCATGCCTTTGTATATCACGATGGCGAATTTGGTCTTGACCAATTGGCTGATGGTTTCCAATCTACCGATGTTTTCTTTCAAAATGAAGCATTTGCGGTGGAATCAAAATGAAACCCGATATATTTTTGTCATGGGATGTCTGATTCTCATCGGAATTTATAAATTGGATGCTATTTCGCCCATCATCATTTGGTACATCCTGATTTCAATCATGGAAAACATTTTACTTAAAAGTAAAATAATTAAACAGATTTAACATGGAGTTTATACTCGGTTTGATCATATTTTTCCTTATCTTGCGGGCCATTCCACAGATGTTGCTTTGGTGGGTTCGAAGGAAAATCAAAAAGGCGAATCCTGACAGTCGATTCACGGAAGACACCGTTGAAATGAAGAAAAAATCAAAGAAAAAGATTGACAAAGACAAAGGCGATTATGTGGATTTTGAAGAAATTTAATCATCCAATTTTCACCTATGAAATGGTTTTCTTTCCCTTCCTTTAAAAGTCAATGGACACCCTCAATAGGTCACATTTACTTTCTGGTTATTCTTTCATGCTTCAATCCAACCAACATGCTGGCTGCCAACCATGCTGTTCGGGGTTACATCTACGATCAAAATTCGGGTGAAACGTTACTGAGCGGTTCCGTTTACGACCTCAAATCAAACAAAGGCACCACCAGCAACAATTTTGGGTTTTACTCCATGATTTTACCAGATGGCGAAGTAGAAATCAGGTGTTCCTACCTGGGTTATCAAACCAAAATCCACAAATTCAACCTGTTGAATGACACCACCTTGACCATCCTTCTTCAACCATCCAACGAGCTAAACGAAGTGACCGTTTATGGCGGATCACCCAGGCAAGACTTTGGTGTTCTGGGGGCTCAAATGGGTGCCATTGATGTGCCCATATCACAAATCAAAGCCATTCCTGCACTTTTTGGTGAAACCGATGTATTGAAAGCATTGCAACTGCTTCCCGGCGTTCAGGGAGGGACAGAAGGTTCAGCCGGTTTGTATGTCAGAGGAGGCGGACCAGATCAAAACCTCTTGCTCCTGGACGGAATCCCCGTGTACAATGTCAATCACATGGGTGGTTTTTTCTCTGTATTCAACGCGGATGCCCTCAAAAATGTCACCTTATACAAAGGCAATTTTCCTGCCCGGTTTTCAAGCAGATTATCCTCTGTTGTTGACATTCGGATGAACGACGGTAATGCGAAAGAAATTCATGGCAATTTCAGCATCGGTGCCATCACCTCAAAAATCAATCTGGAAGGTCCCATCATCAAGGACAAAACCACATTCAATATATCGTACCGCCGAACATACGCCGATTTGATTGTCAAACCAGCTTTGTGGTATGTTGCGCAACAAGAAAACTCAAACAACAATTATTCAGCCGGGTATTATTTTTATGATTTAAATGCAAAAATCAGCCACAAGGTTTCTGAAAACGACAA
>CAYYJF010000011.1:37010-43954 GCA_964472175.1 uncultured Bacteroidales bacterium
AATGGCCACGACATTAAATTTGGCATGGATGTAGTAAACCACGCTTTCAAACCAGGTGTTTCCGCTATGAAATATGCAGAGACCGGCCTTGGAACGGAATCCATCGATACCACTTTTGGCAACAAATCCATCTATGGAAATGAATGGAATGTGTATCTCGAAGACAATGTCGCCATCGGTTCATTCATTAAAGCCAATGTTGGGCTGAATTACTCCCTTTTTCATGTCCAGGGAAAAAGCTATCAATCCTTTGAACCAAGACTGAGCATGCGGATGTTAATCAACGACAACACCTCCTTTAAACTTGGATATGCCACCATGGGGCAATACATTCACCTGTTGTCAAACAGCAACATCAGCCTGCCAACAGACTTGTGGGTACCCGTGACAAAGCGTATACTCCCCATGAAATCCCGACAAGTTTCTGCCGGTTTGTTTTACAATCTGAACAACACCATCGACTTCTCCATTGAAAGTTACTACAAGCACATGGACAATTTGATCGAATATAAGGATGGTGCCGGATTTATGGGCAGTTCGACCGGATGGGAAGACAAAGTCAATATGGGGAAAGGCTGGTCGTATGGCATTGAATTTCTGGCTCAAAAAAACGTTGGAAATACCACCGGTTGGTTGGCCTATACTTGGTCTAAGTCTGAAAGAAAGTTCGACATTCCCGGGCAAGAAATCAATCAAGGGAAGGTTTTTCCGGCCAAATACGACAGAAGACACGACATCAGTTTGACCATGAATCATCGGTTCAGCGACCGATTTGAATTGTCCGGAACATGGGTTTATTGCACAGGAAACACGGGAACGTTGGCACTGAGCCATTATCAACAACCCAACATTCCTGAAAACAAAGTCTATTTTTGGGACAACTATCAGGAACATGTCAGTGAACGCAACAACTACAGATTACCTGCGTACCACAGAATGGATATAGGGTTGAGTTTCCACAAACAAAAAAAACATGGACTTCGCACCTGGAACATCAGTTTCTATAATGCGTACAATCAAAAGAATCCATTTATGGTCTACCAATCATGGAGCGACGATGTGGTGTACAATCCGCAAACACAATCGTACAACAACAGAAAAATTTTGGTCAAAGCCAGTTTGTTTCCAATCATTCCTTCCATAAGTTACAGTTACAAATTTTGAACAATGAAAACGGCCTATATTTGCTGCATATTGCTTCTGGTTTTTACCCTATTTTCTTGTGAAACCGAGATAGAATTTGAAGGTGACGAAGTTGAGAATGTTTTGGTATTGAATGGTTTTGCATGCAAAGACAGCACCATAGAAATTACCCTGACAACCAGTCGGTTTTTTTTAGCCGTTTCAGACACCTTTCAGAAAGTATCCAATGCCACCATCTCGCTAGTGGTGAATCAGCAATATATTGAAAACCTAACCCACATTGGCAATGGAATTTACAAAAGCAGTTACAAACCACAGGCCGGCGACCACCTCAAACTGACGGCTTCAGCCAGTGGCTATAAAACCATTACAGCAGAAGATGTGATGCCAGGGAACATCTCAGATTTCACGGTCGAAAAAATCACTACGGTATCAGACACCATCTTTCCTCTTGATGAAAGTGATATGGATGACAATGGGCTCAATTTTTTCACCCCATGGTTAGACTCTATCCACCATTTCAATCTGCGTTTCAAGGATCCCGTGGGAAGTGAACAGTATTATCGAATTCTGGCACACTACGGAAATACCGATAATTATTCCAACAATTACGAATTAGACATGAAGGACAATGTGGTTTTTGGTTTTAACGATCAAACATCCACTGAAATGGGTTTTGAATCGACCGAAATCAATCAATTTCAAATTTTTTCAGATGAATTGATTGACGGAACGACGCATGAGTTTCAATTCGAATTAAAAAAAACCATGTATCTGTTTCAAGAAAATGGTCAGTGGGTCGTACAGGACAGGATGTATCAATCCAACATCTATATTGAATTGCAAACCATTAGCAAAGCCTACTACTTATACCTGAAAACCCTTGAAAAATATATGGATTTTGAACCCATGTTTTCAGAACCGGTTCAAATCTTTACCAACATCAAATCCGGTCTGGGCATTTTTGGATGCAGAAATAGATCAATTTATGTAACCCAGTTCGGGAATTAATATTTTATTATATTTGCATTATCAATATGCTAATATAATGAATTACCGTTTGGATTTAAAAAATTGGATCATCAATTGGCTACAGGCTTCTTCCATGATGCCTTTCACCACTTTCGTTTTTGGATGCAAGGCTGAAGGAGCCACCAAACCATACCCTCGTTTTGCATCTGAGGCACCGTACACCAACGTGTCAATTTGTGCCCAACCCAAGGCACCAGCACACATCACACAAGGTTCCAGCGTGACATACACGGTACAACCTTGCAGGTATTTTCCTCCAAGCATATTGGCAGCTGCAGTGATGGCCTGCATCTCAGCATGCGCCGTCACGTCATTCAATGTTTCAGTAAGATTGTGACCTCGGGCTATGATTCGGTTTTTACATACCACCACCACGCCAACGGGAATCTCACCCTTTTCGTATGCAGCAACTGCCTCATTCAGGGCCATTTTCATATACATTTCATGGATGTTCGAATCGCTTGTTTCCATCAGCGCATTTCCTTTTCTCCGAACAAAGTGGGATAATCATCCTCCACCATCCTTGACAACATCAATTTCATGATGGACTCCCGAATAAAGCGTGTACGATTGGTGATGTGGTAGGTGGCACAATACTTTTCCAATATTTTATATTCAGGATCATTGAAGGAGGTGGTCACCAAATGATTCCTGACAAGTGGCTTTTTGGGGGAGACGGGCGGTTTTTTCATGAAACAGATTGTAATGGAACACAAAAATAGCAACATTTATTTACATGAAACATGGCTGAACACAACATTCTGGGAAAAAACGGAGAAAATAAAGCTGAAACTTATTTAATTTCAAAAGGTTTTAAAATCCTTGAACGAAATTGGCATTCCAGCCACAGAGAAATTGATTTGATTGCAGAAGACAAAGGTTGGTTGGTTTTCGTTGAAGTAAAAACCAGGATGAGCAACCACATTGCGCATCCGGTGGAAGCCGTTCATGGGAAGAAAATCCATTATTTGATCCAGGCGGCCAATCATTTCATACACTTAAAAGGCATCGATCTTCCTGTCCGGTTTGATGTAGTATCCATCATTTTTGACAAAAACACATGGGAAATCGAGCATTTTGAAGATGCCTTTTTGCCACCCTACAGATAATGTGTATTTTTGAACCACAACTCAAGGGCATGCCAAACCTACATTACATCGAATCGACCGAGTCCACCAATCAATACCTGCAACATCTTTGTTCAAACAACCCGTTTGAAAACGGGGAAGCCGTGTACACCACCATTCAGACCAAAGGCAGGGGACAAAGAGGTAATATTTGGGTTTCCGAAGCAAGTCAGAACCTGCTGTTTAGCATGGTATTTACGCCCGAATATCTGCCTGTTAGGCAACAATTTCAATTGACACAATGGGTGGCCATCTCTGTGGTTACTTTTTTCCAATCCCTGCATCCAAATACCCAAATCAAATGGCCAAACGATGTGTATGCAGACAACAAAAAGCTGGGGGGAATACTCATTGAAAACAACCTTTCAAGCGGGAACATTGCCAGCTCCATCATCGGTATTGGCCTGAATATCAATCAGACAGAATTTTCCGAAGCAGCGCCAAATGCGGTGTCTTTGAAGCAACTCACGGATCGGGAATACGAGCTAGACACACTTGCTAATGCTTTTCACAAGCATCTGATAGAGCAACTCAGCGTATTGGAAAAAAACAGCGCAGATGCTGTTCGACAAACGTATTGGAAGTATTTATACAGAAAACATGGCATGCACAAGTATCAAGACAAGAATGGCTTGTTCGAAGCCGAAATTGTTGGATTTTCCGAGTTTGGGCACCTTCGTCTGAAATCGATTGATGGACAGGAGCGCCAATACGACCTCAAAGAAGTTGTCTTTTTGTGACACCCCCCATGCACCTTTATGGTTGAATTTCTGTAATACCCGGCATATTCGACCAACTTTTAAGGGCTTTAAACGCTTCCACAGAACCTTTGGGCACTTCAACCGAGAGTTTACTTAGTGGAACATTTTCAAATGTTTTTTCGAGCAATACAAAGGGTTTCGGATTTTGAAGGACCAACTTACTCAGATTCTTACAACCTGAAAAAGCACTTACACCCACAAATGAAACACTGCTTGGAATTGTTAACTGACTCAATGACTGGCAGTTTTGAAAAGCATATTCCTGAATGGAACGAAGCGACTCTGGCAATTGCACCTGCTTTAGACCAATGCAATTTTTAAAAGTCGAGGGTGCTACAAGCTGAATTCCTTTAGGTAAAACAACTGCCTTTAAGCCGTTACAATTTTCAAAAGCAGCACGTCCAATTTCAAGCAGACTGGTCGGCAATTGAATATTGCTCAACGAAGTACAACCTTTAAAAGCATTTTGATCAATCACCTTGAGGTTTTCGGGCAAGACAATCGTCGAAAGCGAGGCACAGCCAGAAAAAGCGGACTCCGGAATTTCTAACAAATTCATTGGCAATACGACTTGGGTAAGGTAAGAACAACCGGAGAGAAAGTTCTCTGGTAGTTTATTGATCAATCCTTCAAACTCGACTTTTCGCAAACTTATCAAACTTATCATTGCTCCGTACCGAATATCGGTGACGTTTTTGGAAATGTACAAATATTGAAGATTATTGGTACCATCAAAGCAATCCCGATGTATCACATTGACAGATTCAGGGACTCGAAACGTAGTACCATCCTTCATTGGGGGATACATAATCAACTCCGTCATCTGACTGTTGTACAAAACCCCATCCAGACTTTTGTATTTTTTATTTCCCTGTTTCACCTCTATCTGTTTCAAGGATTTACAATCTGAAAAAGCATTTTCCATGATCGTATCCAAGCCCTTAGGTAAGGTCAACCTTGTTAAGTCATCGCAGTCTGAGAAAGCATCGCGATATATCGTATGAACTCCTTTCGGAATATCTATTGATCTTATTTTCCCACAATATTCAAAGGTGGATCTATTAATATATTTCAATTTGGACGATAATTTGATTTTTATTAAAGACTCACAGAACAAAAAGCAATCTGACCCTATCCTTTCAACACGATTAGACATTCGAATTTCCTGAAGGAAAATCGCCTCAGAAAAAGCCCTGTCATTGATTTGAACCACAGATTTTGGAACACCGTAGTATGTATCCTCCTTTAGAGATGGATATGCTATTAAAATGGTCATTTTTTTATTAAAGAGCACACCATCCAGACTACAATACTTTGCATTTTCAGGATCTACGTCAAATGCTTTTAAGCGAACACCATCAAAGGCTCCGACAACAATGGAGGTTACATTTTTAGGTATATATATGTTTGTTAACTTTATACACGAATTAAAAGCGTTCTGACCTATTACATGAACCGAATTGGGAATTTGTATGGTTGTCAACTGACGGCAACCTTCAAACAAACTTGCTGGAATCATCTTGAGTGCTGGTGACAACTGGATTGTCTTGAGGAACTCACAGTAAGAAAATGCCTCTTTTTCAATTGAATCAGCCAATTGAACATTCTTAATTTGTTTTAGGTATTTGTTTTTCGAAAAAGCGTAGGCTTTAATGGTTTTCACACTTGAAGGCAAAGCATAGATGGCGTCTTTACGGCCTACCGGATAGGCATAGATAATGGAGGTGTCTTTGCTAAACAGCACTCCGTCAATACCAACAAAATGCGGGTTTTTCGAATCCACTAGAAAACATTCGATTTTTGAAAAGCTAAGAATTCTATTATCTAAGTGATTGATGGTTGAAGGTAGTACCAAGGTCTTGAGCAATCTGCTCATAGAAAAGCAATAATGCTTAATTCCTGTAACTGTATAGACTTTAGATTGATAGCTGATTTGTTCAGGGATAATCAACGTATCCAGATCTACGATTTTGTTTAAGCTTACCGTCGAATCTGAATCCATTTCATATTCCATTCCATCAACAGTCAGCACTGCGCAAACCGGAAACACCATGATCATGGAGAACAACAAAAAGGAGACGACTGTTTTCATTGGTATTTTATATTTTTAACATCATCGAAATATAAGAAATAAATCATTCTTGTGCAATCATGTATATAATATCATTACATTGCACTCGATTATTTTCATTATTTAAAATAAACATGAGATGAATACAGGAAAGTGGCTGTTCATTCTGTTTCTTTGTATTTCGTTTTCAACACAAGGAAGCATTACGTTTCAGGTTGAAACTTTATCGAAACCGACCAAACGACTGCCGGTGATGGATCAAAAAAAAGCACTCCATCAAGTCATCAGCACCACAAAAAAAGACGCTTTCGACAAGGATAACCTTGTTTCACAGAACAAATGCGCCGATTCATTGGTCAATTTTGGTTCCCATTCTTTTTTTGAAGGAATGTACAAAGCCTACTCCGACCACAGGCCTTTTGTGCTATCCCCTGATATGATCTGGATACTCATATCACAAGGATTTTCCCAACATGTCAACAACAATGCAGAATCTTTACGTCATCACTTTGTCAAACACGAAGGCAAAATGACTTTGGAAGTCATTTCAAACGAAATCCGACTGGATGATCCAAATAGCCCATGGGAAAAGATGTTCCCTAAATTCACTAAACAAATAGACAACGTGGTCGGAAAAGATTTGGTCAACACCCTGACCTGCGATTTTACCACAACGACACCAGTTAGTAAAATCGCTTCGCAAATTACGGTCATGGAAGCCCTGCAATCCTATTTCGAGTACATTTTAACCTATGTGTCTTGTGGCATTCCTCAAATAACGCTGGAAGGCGAACCAGAAGATTGGCAAAA
>CAYYJF010000012.1:0-2127 GCA_964472175.1 uncultured Bacteroidales bacterium
GTCAATCCGGACAAATTCAACAGCACACTCTGATCGTAGTTTTCAACCCCAACAATTTCAATACCAGCAATCTTGTATTCTCTTTTGGATGAATAATATATCTCCGGCAATTCTTCAGACTGAATTACCTGAACGGGAAAACATATTAAACAGATGGTGCAGAATGCAATCAGACTTATTATTTTTCTTTTGAACATACTATTTCAGATTGTCTATTGATTGACTTGTTCGCTTGTTTTACCAAACCGTCTTTCTCGATTTTGAAATTCATAAATGGCCTTCCAAAAAGCTTCTTTTCTAAACACAGGCCAATGCGTTTCAGAAAAATAAAATTCAGCATAAGCAACTTGCCACATCAAAAAATTGCTGATTCGAAACTCACCTCCTGTACGTATAAGCAAATCCGGATCCGGAATATCTCGTGTCGTCAATTGGTCTGAAAAATAGGTTTCATCAATTTGATCTACATTGATTTTTCCGGATACTGCCTTGTTGGCAATTGATTTAACCGCCTCAACAATTTCCCATCTGGAGGAATAACTCAATGCCAAAATCAAGGTTAAATCCGGGCCATTCTCTGTTTCTTTAATACAACGCATGGTGCGCTGCTTTAATGAATCGGGCAATCTGGAAATATCTCCAATCACACGCAAACGAACACCATTTTTAATCAAATCGGGCGTTTCCCTTTCAATGGATTTCATCATCAACTCCATCAATCCCAGCACCTCTGACTGAGGCCTATTCCAGTTCTCCGTAGAAAAGGTATATAGGGTTAAGTATTTCACACCCACCTCCTTAGCAGCCTCAACCACATATCTGACAGAGGCAACACCTTCCATATGGCCAAAAGATCTGTCTTTCCCCATACTCTTTGCCCAACGTCCATTTCCATCCATGATGATGGCAATGTGGCCGGGGACTTTTGTGCGATCTATTTTTTCCAGATAGGACATGTCATTTGTAACATTCAGGACTTGTTCCCAACAAGTCGACGGTGATAAATACAGCAAGAATCGAATACCAATCCTTGTTTTTATTCCAGACATCGGTTCCGGTCCAAGCATTATCCAGTCTAAAACCGGATACTTTGGTCTCGTAATCCAAATGGTCTGAAAAAGTCTTTTTAAACAACCATTCACAGCCCAGATTTACCCTGGGCATGGCTTTAATTCTTATTCCTACTCCAAATGGAATATGAGGAGTTATTCTGTATTTGTCCGCTTGATAACCAGTCATTCCCAAACCCAACGCAATGTAGGGTGAAAACCGACTAAATCCATCCATAAACTCGGGAACACCGTATTGAGCAAAGCCCAATTCATAGACCAACGAGGCATCCAACAAATTTGATTCAAACGAAATATCTTTTCCTTGTGGAAAAAGATTTGATCTTCCGACAGTGCTTCCAGCAATCCTGGCTGTTCCGATATTGGCTTTTAATGACATATTTCCAGCCAAATTCAAACGACCAATCAAGCCGATTGCTGGTCTGGGATTTTTCAAAACATGATCGGTATTTGCCTCACCCATATATGAAGATACACCTCCAATAGCACCGAGTTCAAACCGATACTCTTGCGCATCCAATTGAATGATTGACGCAAAAAAAAGGAAGCCTGTTAATATCTTCAGTTTTGGATTCATTGGCAGCTACCTTCTGTCAAACAACATTTTATTTTGATATGCCTTCCAAATCAAATCTGTTTTTCCGGCAGGACGCTCCCCACCAAACAAATATATAAAATAGCTATCATAATCGTTTGAACCATCTGTGGTTCGCTGTACATAAACTGCTGTTTGATTCAAACCTGCAGGCATTTTTTTAAATGCCCATAAGTCGGGAGCATTCATCCATGTCACACCAAAATCGGGTGAAATCCGAAACGTCGGCACATATTGATTCAAGGCATTGTATCCACCATAACAAACCAAATAATTGTCGTATTCAAATAAGATGGCTTTTTTCCTGACTGGAGGAGCAATTTTCGAAATTTCACTATTTCCCAAAGAGACCCAATTCAAACCGTCATCCGTAGCCCATACATTTTTCACCAAAGAATTGCAAGCGGTGATACCACCCACAGCAATCAATTGATCAACACCGGTATTGGTTACATGTTTGAT
>CAYYJF010000012.1:2227-31183 GCA_964472175.1 uncultured Bacteroidales bacterium
GTCAGACCTGAAACCGGCAATTCAGTCCAGGATGTGAAAAAATCGTTTGACACATACGTTTTTATATTGGACAGTGCATCAACTCCAAACAAATACCAGCTACCGTCCTTTGCAATGATTTTGTTTTGAGACAAAGCCACAGGCAATTTTGTCGCTAAAGGCTCTAAAATCATTGAGTCAGGATTTACCTGATGAACATTAACAAAGACTGTGTAAGATTTGGTAAACTTTCCGTCTGCTGAAGTATTTTTCAAAACAACTGGTTGTGAAAAATCAACGGAATCATCCTGCTCTTCCCACAACACATCATCAAAAAACATTTCGCTATTGGAGGATTGAACACTGACAGTAGGGAAAAGTGAAGATATATTGCTTTGGTATGGCAATGAGTCCAAATTGAATATTTTTCCGGTAGTTCCATCGGCCTGTATACCATTGAGCGGATCTATGAAAAAGGAGTACTCTTCAATATCGGGACAATTATCATGTTGTTCAAAGCCAAAAGACAAAACGTTGGCAGAATAGTACCCGAGTTCTTCAAATTCATCCCAACAGGAAACAAAGAATGTTGGAAAACAAATCAACAAAAGCAAAATGCCTTTCCTGGACTTAGCCATGTGGCATTTATTATGGTTTCTTTCGGTCATTCTACAATTAAAAAATTGGATTTTAACTTATTCAATCGGCAAAAGTAGTAAGTTTTTTATCTTTTACTGGTATGCTTTTTAAAGTTTTATGAAAATTTAGATTTGTGTCATGTCCGTTACCAGAGGTTTGTATTTTTGTTTCTTCACAAAATGTCTGATTTCTCTGCAATTTTCACCGTTACCATAGGTGTAAGTCTGTTTAAAAATAGGGTCATGAAACAGAAATGATGGTGCTTTCACACCACGACCTATCTGAAGTGGTCCGTTCTCGAAATAGACTTCATCCCAAAGATTTTGATCCAGAAAGGATTGAAGCAAC
This sequence comes from uncultured Bacteroidales bacterium, assembly GCA_964472175.1. Classification (GTDB taxonomy): domain Bacteria; phylum Bacteroidota; class Bacteroidia; order Bacteroidales; family UBA1402; genus UBA8389. The sequence continues at coordinate 3,194 of CAYYJF010000012.1, forward strand.
TTTGCTCCACCCTCGACCAGCAACACCATTTTTTTCATTCCATACAATTCATCTAAAAGATGTGTTAAAAAATTCGTGTCAAACGGTACGGACTTCCATTGAATACCATCTTTACTATCTGCACTTTTTTCTGTAAAAACAACTGTTGGAATGCTACCATCGAAAAGATGCAGGTGACTCGGTAATTTTCTTTCTTTATCAATAACACAACGCAAGGGATCGTTGCCAAACCAATTTCTGACATTCAGTTTCGGATTGTCCTTCCATGCTGTTTGCGTTCCCACAAGAATGGCATCACATTCCGATCGTAGTTTATGGGCCAACATGCTGGTAAAATCAGAGGAAATTTTCAAGGGAGGGGCTTCTTCCAGCCCACGTCTTGGACCATCGATAAAACCATCCGAGGTTTGTGCCCATTTTAAAATAATCCTGGGCCTCTTCTCTATGAAAAAATCCAAATAAGGTGCATTCAACGCATGGCATTTTTCGGTTTCAACACCTACCAACACCTCGACACCGGAGGCTCTGAGTTTTTCAATGCCACGACCCGAAACCAAGGGATTGGGATCCAAAGTCCCAATCACAACTCTGGGTATCCGCATTTTTAGTATCAAATCCACACAAGGAGGCGTTTTCCCAACATGTGAACAAGGTTCTAAGGTTACATATAGGGTGGATTTTGAAATGAGTTCTTTTTCGCGAACCGAGTGAATGGCATTGGGTTCTGCATGTGGTTCACCCGCTTTTCTATGCCAACCTTCACCAATAATTGTATGATTGTAGACCAAAAGTGCACCAACCTTCGGATTGGGGCTACAAGTGCCTTCACCATTCCTGGCCAATTGAATACAACGTCTCATGTATTGGACATCTTGATTGGATTGATCCTTGTTCATTTGCACATTGAATTTTCAAAAAAAAATAGTAGCTTTGTAAACAAATTATTAAATATGCAGCAGTTTTACGCACATCTAAATGAAGCATTGAAAGGTCTCTACCATCCGGATGAAATCAAGTTCATCGGAAAAATGCTTTTAATGGAAATGGCAGAAATGACTCCAAACCAGATATACGCATGCAAAGATAAAATATTTCCTGAGGAAACATTGGAAACCTTATTCGCTGCAGTGAAAAGAATATCAGAAAACGAACCCATTCAATATGTCATTGGGCACACCTACTTTTATGATTTAAAATTTAAAGTTGCGCCCGGTGTGCTCATTCCCCGGCCTGAGACCGAAGAGCTTGTGGACTGGATTCTTCGTGATCCATCCGTACAGAGTATTCATAATCCACACATTTTAGATATCGGAACCGGAAGTGGGTGTTTGGCCATTAGTCTGGCAAAAAATCTTGCACCTGCGAAAGTCGATGCCTGGGATATTTCGCCCGTTGCCCTGGATATTTGCAATGAAAATGCGACACTCAACCAGGTGGCATTACACACCTCTAAAATGGATGTGCTTCAACCGAAGGAATTGCCTGAAAACGAATCATGGCATATCATTGTGAGTAACCCACCCTACATCAAACCGGACGAAGCAGCAACAATGAAAAGAAACGTATTGGATTTCGAGCCTCATCTGGCACTATTTGCATCTGAGAACAATCCGCTTGAGTTTTATGAAGCCATTTCCAAGTTCGCATTCAAAACCTTGGAGAATAATGGATTGCTCTATTTTGAAATCAACGAACATCTTGGAGAAGAGACCCTTGAAGCGGTTCAGAAGCAGGGCTTTAAATCGGTGGAAATAAAAAAGGACATCAATGGAAAATCCCGCATGATCAGGGCAAAAAAATGAACGAAGCAAATCAAAAAAAAGCATTGAGTTACGCCATGCAACTATGCTCCAGGACGGAGTATTGCAAACTGGACATCGTACAAAAAATAAAACGTTACGACTTAACGGAAGCCGAACAACAAAGTGTCATCAACAAACTTGAAAGTGAAGGCTTTATCAATGAATCCAGATATATTCGAAGTTTTGTACATGACAAGCAGCAATTTTCAGGTTGGGGAAAACAAAAAATACGTTACACCTTGCAACATAAAGGTTTGTCTGAAATAATCATCGACGAAGCATTGAACAATGTGGATGAAGAAGCGTATCTGGATCAACTAAAAAAGCTCCTTCTGCAAAAAAAGAAACAAATCAAATATGGCAGCGATTTTGAGATGAATGCCAAGCTTTTCCGATATGCATTGTCAAGAGGTTTTGAATCTGAACTCATCTGGAAAGTCATCAATCAAACCGTATAGTTTAAGCTAAAATGGAGCAAAGAAAGGTTGCACATATTGTCAAAGAAACCCTGAATGGGTTGGCCGATTTCACCTGGCCAAACTTGTGCCTGCTTTGTGAGGCCCCTCTGCTAAACGGAGAAAAGCACCTGTGTATCAAATGCATATACCATCTTCCTCAAACGAACATGGACGATTTAACCAACAATAAATCAACCGAACGACTGTCAGGACGTTTTGCTTTTGAGAAAGCCTACGCAGCATTCAAGTACGATAAGGATTCCAAAATCCAAAAGTTGCTTGAACTGATCAAATACAAAGGAGAAAAAAAAATGGCGGTTCATCTTGGTCAACTCTGCGCTCAAAAGGCATTGGAGTTGGGGTTATTCAAGGATATCGATTGCATCATCCCTGTCCCATTGCACCCCAAAAAATTCAAAAAAAGAGGATACAACCAAAGTGAAATGCTGGCAATAGGCTTAAACCACTCATTGAATGTCCCAATACTCACGGATACCCTTATACGTACCAAAAACCAACAAAGCCAAACCTCAAAGAATTTGTGGGACAGATGGAAAAACACCCAAACAAATTTTCAACTATCAACTACCGCTCAAATAGAAGGCAAACATCTCCTCTTAATTGACGATGTACTGACCAGTGGTTCAACCCTGGAAGCATGTGCAAAAGTGCTGTTATCAATTCCGAATGTGAAAATTTCCATTTTTACGCTAGCAATCGCATAATATTTTGATTAAAAGGGTATTCATTTGGATTTGTTGATATTTCGAAATATATTCGAACAACTTTTTCAATCAAAAATGAGTTATAAAACACACATTGCCACACTGTTGTTGATTTGTTTTGGAGTATTTGAAGTTCAATCCGTTGAACAAACCAAAACAGGGTATAACCTAGGTATACTGCCGGCAATTTCGTTCAACTCAGACGAAGGATTCCAATATGGAGCCATCCTGAATTTATTCAACTACGCGGATGGTAGTCGCTATCCCAAATATGACCACTCCTATTATTTAGAAGGCTCAAAATACACCAAAGGAAGCACGGTTCTTCGGTTTTACCTCGACTCAGACAAGTTGCTGGAAGGCATTCGGACATTTGCGGATGTGAGCTACATCGATGAAAGCCTGCTGGATTTTTACGGTTTCAATGGATATCAAAGCGTGTATGATCCCAATATCGAGCAGACCAATCGTGCCTTTTACAAACTATCTCAGAAACAATACAGACTTTTGCTCGATTTTAAAGGCCCGACACCCATTCAAAACATGTATTGGACAAGCTCCATCAACATGGTTCGTTACAAGGATGCACCTGTGAACTATGACAAATTGAATAGCAACCCGGATTATCCTGACATCCAACCAGGATTGAGTTTATATGAAAAGTACCGGGATTGGGGACTCATACAACCGGATGAAGCCAACGGGAACTTCATCACCGCCCTGAAAGCCGGACTCATCATCGACTCCAGAGATCGTTTAAACAACCCAAGCACAGGCATTTACACCGAAGCCATTGTTGAATTGGCCCCTGAAGCACTGAATAAGAATCCATATAGCCGGTTTTCTATATTACACAGACAGTATGTAGAACTGGTAAAAAACAAACTTAATTTTGCCGGACGATTAGGCATTCAAGGCCGAATGGGAGGTCACCGAATTCCATTTTACAGATTGCCTGTCATGATGTCACCCTTTGCCAATCGAACAAATCCGACCGGACTTGGTGGAGCAAGCAGCCTGAGAGGAATACTAAGAAACAGAATCACCGGTGACATCACTTCTTTAGGGAACCTTGAGCTTAGATGGAAGGCAGTGAATTTCAAGCTGGCAAATCAAAATATCTATATTGGATTCAACACCTTTGCTGACGCAGGTTATATCTTAAAGCCTTTAGAACTGGATTTAAGCCGTGTACCAGCATTGGAAAAGCCAATCTATTTTGACCTGCAAACAAAAGAATCTGTCCATTCGTCCATTGGTTTTGGTATCAAATTGGCCATGAATGAAAATTTCGTGATTTCTGGCGAATGGGGTTCCTCCTTAGATGAAAGAGACGGAAAATCGGGCATGTATATCAATTTGAATTATCTATTTTAATATTTTGTTATGTTTTACGCACGAATCCCATTAGTTTGTTGAGGATTGCTTACTTTTGCACAAGGAATCATAAATGCGTAAAACCTACACCCAATACATATGCCGGAAATGAAAAAAATCGAACGAATTGTTGCTTCTAAACTGCTTAAGATCAAAGCTGTTAAATTACAGCCATCCAACCCATTCACATGGGCATCAGGCTGGAAATCACCAATTTATTGCGACAATAGAAAAACGCTTTCCTATCCTGAATTGAGAAATTTCATCAAAATTGAATTGGCGAGATTGATTCGGGAAAAATACGAACATGTGGATGCCATCGCAGGTGTTGCCACCGGAGCAATTGCTCAGGGAGCCATGGTTGCTGAAGAATTGGGTTTGCCATTTGTATACGTACGTTCATCTCCAAAAGATCATGGCTTGGAAAACCTGATTGAGGGCGATTTAAAACCACGAATGAAAGTCGTTGTCATTGAAGATTTAATTTCCACAGGTGGAAGCAGCTTGAAAGCGGTTGAGGCCATTCGAAGGGATGGATGTGAAGTCATTGGCATGATGGCCATCTTCACCTACGGTTTTCCACAAGCAGATGAAGCCTTCAAAAAAGCCAAAGTTGAATTGACTACTTTGAGCAACTATGATGCCGTCCTGGAAACTGCACTTTCAACCAATTATATTCACGAATCCGAATTGAAAGCCTTGCAGGAATGGCGTATTTCTCCATCTACATGGCAACCCAAATAACAAAAAATGACTGAATACAAAAGCAGCATCCAGCACATCTCATACCCATCGGAAAAGGTATTCAACAAATTGTCCAATTTGAGAAATTTGGAATCACTGACTCCAATCATTGGCAATCAGGTGTCAGATTTTCAATGTGATGAAAATGCCTGCTCCTTTAAAGTGGATGCCTTTGGAACATTTGGATTTGAAATTGTTGAAAAAACACCCTTTCAAACCATCCAAATAAAATCATCCAATGCACCCGTGGATTTTTCCGGGTTGATATCCATTGAACAAACGGGATCAGATCAATGCACCCTACAGATAACCTTATTGGTCGATTTGCCATTTTTTCTTAAAGCCATGATTTCTTCAAAATTGGAAGAAGGCATTGAGAAAGTGGTTCAGATTATCGGTGGATTAAACTATTAACCATTCACGTAGATTTTCATCAGCATGAAATTATGGGAAAAAAACACAACTGTTGACAAAGCCATTGAGCGCTTTACGGTTGGAAAAGATCCTGAAATGGATTTACATTTGGCCAAGTATGACATCCTTGGTTCGATGGCACACATCCAAATGTTGGAGCGAATTGAACTTTTGGCGTCAGACGAAAGAAAAGCCCTTCATGAAGCATTGAAAGAGCTCTACCAATTGACAGAAAACAATGGTTTTGTCATTGAGCCCGGTGTAGAAGACGTACATTCACAGGTTGAACTCATGCTGACAAGAAAACTTGGCGATGTTGGTAAAAAAATTCACAGCGGACGTTCACGCAACGACCAAGTTTTGTTGGACATGAAGCTTTTTACAAGAGCAGCCATTGAAGAAGTGCAATTGGCTGTCAAACAACTATTTGAAGTCATGATTACCCAAAGCAATCGATACAAAGACGTATTGATGCCGGGATATACTCATCTGCAAATCGCCATGCCCTCCTCTTTTGGTTTATGGTTTGGAGCCTATGCGGAATCGCTTGCGGATGACCTTCAATTGTTGTTGGCAGCTCATAAAATATGCAACCGCAATCCACTGGGCTCGGGAGCCGGATATGGATCGTCTTTCCCCTTAGACAGAGAAATGACGACTGAATTGCTTGGATTCGAAGGCATGAATGTCAATGTTGTTTATGCCCAAATGGGTAGAGGCAAAATGGAAAAAAGCGTGGCATTTGCACTTTCTTCCATCGCTGCAACCATTTCCAGATTGGCATTTGACGCATGTATGTTTACAAGCCAGAATTTTGGGTTTATCAAACTCCCGGATGCATTTACAACAGGTTCAAGCATCATGCCACACAAAAAGAATCCGGATGTATTTGAGTTGACCAGAGCAAAATGCAATAAAATCCAAACACTACCACAGCAAATTAATGCCATCACATGCAACCTTCCCTCCGGATATTTCAGGGATATGCAAATCATTAAAGAGCTTTTCATCCCAGCGTTCGGAGAATTGCTGGATTGTATTAGAATGACTTCAGAAATGTTGAACAAAATCGAAGTCAAAACAAACATCCTGGACGATCCCAAATACCATGCTATTTTCAGCGTAGAAGAAGTCAACAACCTGGTTCTTTCAGGAACACCATTCAGAGATGCATACAAAGAAGTGGGACTTAAAATAGAATCCGGACAATTCAAACCAAATCTAAACATCCACCACACACACGTTGGAAGCATCGGAAATTTGTGTAATTCAAAAATCGTTGATTATTTTACATCCACCTCGGATTTGTTTCGTTTTGAAGAAATTCACAAAGCAGAACAACATTTATTGGCATAATAATAAAGGGGAAAAGAATGATTCTTTTCCCCTTTTAACAGGCTTACAGATGGCAATCCTACCCTCGTAAAATAATGCCGGTATAAACCTGTTTTCACACAAATTTTAACTCTTGCGTCTTTTCACAAAGACCTCTTTTCGTTTTATCACATTGCAAAGATAGAGGAGAACTTTATCCAAATCAATAGGAAATCACTTCTTTTCACTTCTTTTTCGCTGTAAACACCATTTCATTTTTTGAATAATGGGCTTTTAAGTAATATTGCATTACATTTTTATACAAACAAATAGATCCTGTTTTTGCATGAAAAAATTGCTATTGGTAGATGACGATGATATTTTTAGATATGTCGTGAAAAATGATCTGACAGATGCCGGATATGAGATTGAAGAATCAGCGAATTTGAAAAAAGCGAAATTGCTCATGTCCATGATGAAATTTGATATGGTTTTGCTGGACATTTGCCTACCGGATGGAAGTGGGCTTGATTGGGCAGAAGAATTCAGTCGGGAAGAAGGCAGCCCCCCCATCATCTTCCTGACCACCTCCAACGACCCAGGATTGGTTATAAGAGGCTTCAATTGCGGCTGTGAGGATTATATTCGAAAGCCCTTTCAAAACATCGAACTGATTTTCCGGTTAAAACGTCTTTTCAAGGACACCAACGACATCAATGCTCAAAATCGACAAATTGGAAAGTATGTTTTCAATCCCATCACACACAGACTCACATGGGATGACAAATGCCATGTTTTAGGGCGTTTACAGGCTGCTGTGCTGGACGAATTGAGCATACGCCCGGGAACTGTGGTCAGCAAAGAAGAGCTGCTAAACAGATATTGGGAAAGCTCCAATTACTTTACCTCAAGAAACCTGGACAGCGTGATCGTCAAATTAAGAGCCCATTTTAAAGACGATTCCACCGTTCATTTCTTATCCGTAAAGAGAGCAGGATATCGATTGGCTGTATTTGAAGAAGGGGGTCAACCTCCATACAGCCTTTACGTCTGAAAATAGAAAAAACCAAAAGAAAACGGGCATCTCAAATTGAATATTGAGATGCCCGTTTTATATTAAGAGCAATTAGGTGAACCGTTATTTCACCTCATCACTATAATCGTCATTCGTAATCTTGAGTTGTCTCTTTTGAGTTTCATACGCAAATGGAGCAGCAATAAACAACGTTGAATAAACACCGGTAATGGTACCAATCAACATGGCAAATGAGAATCCTCTGATGGTATCACCACCGAACAAGAATAAAATCAACAAGGTAATGAACACTGTCAATGAAGTACTGTATGTTCTTAACAAGGTTTGATTTAAAGCCTCATTCAACAAACGTTTTTTATTCTTTTTGGGATACAGTGCTAAATTCTCACGCACACGGTCAAAGATAACAACGGTGTCATTGACAGAATAACCGATGATGGTCAAAATGGCCGCGATAAAATTCTGGTCGATTTCCAAAGAGAATGGAACGATGCCCCACAACAAGGAATACATACCGACAATCAACAGAACGTCGTGCACCAATGCACCAATGGTACCAATACTGAAGGCAACATTTTTGAATCTAAGCAAAATATACAGACCAATGATGATGATGGCAAAGAATACAGCCCATGCAGCCGCTTTCTTCACATCATCGGCCACGACAGGACCAACTTTGTTGGAGGTGACAATATTATTCTTCACAAATTCGTCCTTTGTAACCGATGTTTTGAAGTAAGCTTTCAAATTGTCATACAACACACCTTCAATTTCGGCATCAATAGCATTGCTGTTGTCATCAATCATATAGTTGGTTGAAATACGCACCTGACTCTCGTTTCCGATGGTAATGACGTTAAAGGAAGATCCCTGAAACGCCGTTTCCAAACTGTTGCGCACATCACCGGTTTTCACATCCTGATCAAAACGCACAACATAGTTGCGACCTCCAGAGAAGTCAACACCTTGGTTCAAACCTCTTACAGCAATGGATAGCACACAAATAGTCAAAACAACACCAGAAATCCAATAACCGACTTTCCGCTTTCCGATAAAATCGAATTTTGGGGCTTTCATTAAGTTTCTTGTAATCCGGGTAGTAAAATCAACGTTTTTAAGTTTATCCTTAGCTGTAAGGTAATCAAAAATCAAATGGGTAACAAAGACACCACAGAAAACTGAAGTAATCAAACCGATAATCAAAGTGGTGGCAAAACCACGAATCGGGCCGGTTCCAAAATAGAACAATACAATACCAGTCAACAAGGTGGTAATATTACCGTCCATAATGGCAGACAAGGCATTTTTATACCCATCAGTAATGGCTTTCTTCAACGCTTTTCCAGAACGCAACTCTTCTTTGATTCGCTCATAAATCAACACATTCGCGTCAACCGCCATTCCCAACGTCAACACCATACCCGCAATACCAGGTAAGGTCAATACAGCTTGGAAAGAGGCCAAAATACCCATCATAAAGAAGGCATTGATCAAAAGACTGGCATCAACAATCAAACCTGGAATTCTTCCATAGTTCAACTGCATGTAAACCAAAATCAGGATAAATGCGACAATAAACGAGATGAATCCATTCTGAATAGCCTCTTTACCCAAAGAGGGGCCAACCACATCTTCTTGTACAATATGTGCTGGAGCAGGCATTTTACCGGATTTGAGCACGTTTGCCAAATCCTGTGCCTCAGCAGCAGATTCCAAACCTGTTATTTCTGAACTACCACCGGTAATTTCACTTCGAACTGTGGGAAATGAATAGGCATAGCCATCAAGAACAATGGCAACGCTTTTTCCAATATTGTCTCTGGTCAATCTTGCCCATGCTTTGGAACCTTCTGGATTCATGGTCATATTCACCTTTGCAGACCCTGTATTTTGTTGAAAATCATCACTGGCATCGGTAATCACATCACCAGCCATAGCAGGTTTTCCTTCTCTATTGGTCACTTTCAAAGCAATCAACTGATACAAAGAAGATTTTTTATCAATGGAATTAACAGTCCAAACAAACTTAACGTCTCTTGGCAATACTTCCTTCACTTTCGGATGGTTCAGGTATTTGATAACCGTACCCGTATCACGACCAAGGGCATAACCAACAACAGGACCTTGACCCACATTTTGTTCGGTTTGATTGAGTTGTAAAACTGCAAATAATGGATATTCCTTTCTCCATTCTTCAGCTGTTTTTTCTTTATTAGCAGTCGAATCTGAGGTTGCGATTTTTGACAGCAAAGCATCTTTTTGATCAACAGCCTTTTTAACAGTATCTTTAGAAGCTAAAGGCTTCTTATCTGTTGAATCAGCAACGGTAATGACTTTGTCCAAATCACGTATTCTATCATTTGCAGCAAGAATGGATTCATAAATTTCTGAAATATCGTAGGTTTCCCAAAATTCCAGATTGGCAGAACCCTGCAATAGTTTTCTGACACGATCCGGCTCTTTAATCCCCGGCAATTCAATCAAAATTCTTCCGGATGTACCCAATTGCTGGATATTCGGTTGAACCACACCAAAACGGTCAATACGTGTACGCAAAACATTAAAGGAATTCTGAACAGCACTTTGCACCTCACCTCTGATGACTTTCATTACTTCATCATTGGTCGAAGTTGGTTTGATTCTTTCTTTCATTTCGAAAGTGCTGAAAACAGCAGACAGTCTGGCGCCCTGATCTATTTTGACAAATTCTTCAAAAAACAAATCCAAATAATCTTTTTGGCTTGATTTCTGTCTTTCTGTGGCCTGACTTAAAGCTTTGGTGAAAGTTGGATCCTGACTGTTGTTTGCCAACGATCGTAAAATGTCAGAAACAGAAACTTCGAGGGTTACATTCATCCCGCCTTTCAAGTCCAGTCCTAAATTGACAACTTTTTCACGACATTCAGCGTAAGTCTGTCCAAAATAAACTTTTTCTGTTTCCATTGAATCCAACAGATAAGCCAATCTGGCGGGGTCGCCATTGGCCAGCTTCTCCATCTTTCTTTCAACGCTGTTATTTACAAGCGAAAAGGAAAGATAGTAGGCACAGACAAGAGTCAGCAATATGGCAAAGACCCTTACAAATCCTTTGTTTTGCATGTGTAATGAGGTTTTATTATTTTGATTTACAAGTCATTTTTTTTACGAACGGCAAATATAAACATTTTTTTGTAGGCGAAGCGCCCTATTTAAAAAAAAGAAAGCCCACTACGCTTTATAAATGCATCAAAGGAAAGAAAAGTGCATAATTAGAGTGATGACTTCTCTGGATAAAAATGATTTTATACCTTTGAATAATCCTATTTGGCGCATACCATGAAAACCCGGCTACAAATTTTTGCATTGCTTTCCCTTTTCTCAGTCACAGCCTTCAGTTGTCTGGTAGAAAGGTCGAGCCTACCGGACATGCCGGTTGCGATTATTCGAACCATCTCTCTTTCTGGAAATTTATCAGAAAGAGGTGGTTTTCTGTACATTAACCAACGCAAAAATGAATTTGACAGAATTGGTTTCGGTGGAATATTGATTTATCACGGTCTGAACGACGAGTATTATGCGGTCGATTTGGCTTGTCCCAAAGACCTTAAAAGCAACATCATCATAGAAAGGCCAGATTTTAGCGGATTGTGCAAGTGCCCTGTTTGTGGTGAAGTTTATGATATGTCCTCCGGATTCGGGACACCCACCAAAGGCATTGCAAAGGAATCCCTGAAACACTACGTCATCAACTTAATTGGGCAAGATGAAATCCAGGTAACCAATTAAAATTGCACTTGTTCCGGTCAAAAATAAACATTCGTTATTCCATTTAGAAAAATTAGCTTATCTTTGCGCCGTTTTTGTAAAGAAACGAAGCACACGTGTTGCCCGAATGGTGGAATGGTAGACACGAAGGACTTAAAATCCTTTGGCCATAACGGCTGTGCCGGTTCGAGTCCGGCTTCGGGTACCCAGAATAAAGGAGAGGCAAATTTGCACTCCTTTTTCTGTTTTTAGGCATCAAATGAACCTTTTTTTCTGTATTTTTGTTTCCATAAGGTTACCATCCAATGCAAACCAAAACTATGAAACATCTATACATTCTGAATTTGTTGCTATTCGTGTTTAATTGGTCAGTCATGGGTCAGGATATTGTTGAAACGACCGTTGAAACAAGTAGCCAGCCACTCATTTATAAAGGCATCGTGATCGATGCTTCAAACAATAAACCCCTTCCGTTTGCCGCCTTGTCTGTTCCAAAACTGGGATTGGGCACAGCCTCCAACGCCGATGGCCAATGGAAGCTTCAACTTCCGTCGACAGCCATTCAGGAAAAATTAAGAATCAACTACCTGGGTTACAATACCAAATTCGTTTCACTTTCTGAATTGAATCAGGAATCCATCATCACCCTCGAACCGAATGATCACGTGCTCTCAGAATTTGTGGTCACGAACAAGGACTTTTGTAAAGAAATGTTGGAGAAAGCATGGAAAGCCATTCCCGGCAATTATCCTTCAAACGCGACCCTGGCAGAAGGTTTTTATCGGGAAACCCAACGACTCAAAGACAGCACCTTTTTATATTTCAATGAAGCCGTATTAAAAGTATATAAAAACACGTACAAAAACACCAAAAACTTTGGCCAGATCAAAGTCGAAAAATCAAGGAAAAACGTATTCCCGGGCATAGACAGCATCAATGATGTACGGTTTTATGGAGGACCACATTTTCCGAACGATTTGGACATCGTTTTCAGCCGTTGGGATTTTATCAACCCATCTGAATACGACAAATGGGACATTCAGGTAGCGGATAGCTACAAAGACAGCCTGGACATCATTTACATTTTAACTTTTAAACACCGCAAATATCCGAATTCAAACTTTCAGGGAAAAATGTACATCAACTCTGAGAGTTACGCCTTCATCGGATTTGAATTCTGGAGAGCAGGCTTGAGTGCGCTGGCGGCAACACAGTACCCCGATCAAGAGTATATTCCGGGAATGACCACCATCAAAGTCGGGTATACACAACAAGACAATAAGTTGCATCTTGGATACATCACCTACCAGACAAACGGTTACAATACCATTTCACAAAAGCGCATTTTTAAAGACATTGAATATGTGACAACCTCCATTCGTTCTGAGAATGCGCAGGCCATTCCTTTTGCTGAGCAATTTGATTATACAGACATCCTCTCCATACAAGCTGTACCCTATGACTCCACGTATTGGAAAGATTATAACATTCTGGAAGAAAGCAAAATGATGCAAAACCAGACACACTTATCATACCAAAAAGAAGCGGCCATCAAAGCTTTGACCACGGTCTATAATGTAGAATTGTCCGATGCCGAAAAAACCTTGCTTTTCTTGAAAAAGTTTTCATTTGACGGGGGATTCGCCTTTTTACCATACAAATACAACAACGGGCTTCATGATTTTTCATACAATGCCATATCTCTTGGCACAAAAGACGTAAATAAAGGCACATTTGGAATCTCCACCATGGATGGATTGCGCTTTGAATTGAATAAAAACTGGATGGTATTTGGTCGACTATCAACCGTTTTATATGGTTTTGAACAATTCCAGGCCGATTTGGGTATGAATTATCGTTTATCCTTAGCTCCGAGCGGCAGATGGATCTTTTTGGATATGGGACTGGCAGCAGCAACTGTCAATTCCAGATTGGAATTGGGAGAAATACCAAATGCTGGAAACAACCTCCTGTTGAAAGGGAAAATGTTCGATTCCAACAACCTCGTATTGAAAACCGGAAACAGAGGGATAGGGCTAAAACCATCCATCAGCCTGGCGGTAAGAATGGGCAAACAATACGAATTGTTCACGGAAGCCACCTGGCTAAGAGTCAGAGACTTGCTGTTCAAGAAAGACTATATTCAAGTCAAAGAAAAAGAAGGAGGCTGGTTTGATAAAAAATCAGTAAAAATTGATTGGGATGATCCAGCACTGCAGGTCAACATCGATGGCTTGCGCATGCGCCTCCAACAATTTGAGCCAAGTCCCTTAAACATCCGAATCGGAATAAGATCCGGATTCTAATTTCCGTTTTCTTTGATTTCAGGATAGGCGATTCTTGAATGATAAATCGATTGTAGCTTCAATTTGAACACCATCTTCACCCGTTCCAAATCACGAAAAGTGAGTGGAATATTTTTGAATGCGCCATCTTGAATTTTTGCATTGATGATTTTATCGACCAAATCAGAAATGCTTTTTTCAGAAAAGTCTTTTAAACTTCTTGAAGAAGCTTCAACAGCATCTGCCATCATTAAAATGGCCGTTTCCTTGGTATTTGGATTCACACCTCTGTAAAAGTACACTTCTGGAACCTCTGCATCCGGATTGGACTTTTTAAAATTGTTATAAAAAAAACGGACAGGTCCATTACCGTGATGCATGCGAATGCAATCCCGAATCACCAAAGGCAAACCGAACTTATTGGCCAGTTTCAAACCTTCATCTACGTGTGAAGTAATCATTTTACAACTTTCTTCCGGAGAGAGTTCATCGTGTGGATTGACACCCAATTGATTTTCTGTAAAATACATGGGATTCACCATTTTACCAATATCATGATACATGGCACCCGTTCTTGCAAGTTGAACGTTGGCATTGATTTCTTGTGCTGCAGCAGTTGCCAAATTCGAAACCTGTAAAGAATGTTGAAAACTACCCGGAGCCGTTTCAGAAAATGCTCTCAACAGGGAATTATTCATGTTTGACAATTCCATCAACGTCACATTCGAAGTATAACCAAACAACCATTCAAAAAAGTATATCAGCAGGTAGGATGTCAGCATCAAACCACCGTTTATCACAAAATTCAGGAACATGGAAGCATTGATGCGATTCATGAAGCCTTCCTGAATCAACGAGACCCCAAAAAACATGACACAGTAGGTCAAAACCACCAAAATGGCGCACATGACCAACTGCGAACGTTGCGTCAAATCCCTTAAAGAATAGACAGAGGTCATCCCTGCCGCAATTTGAATGAGCAGAAATTCGTACGGATATGCCACTATTGTTGAGGAAATCAACACGGTAATGATGTGCGCAAATAGCGCTGTTCGTGAATCAAAAAAAGTGCGAACCATGATGGGTAGAATCGCATATGGAATCATGTACACATTCATCCTGCCTTTCCCAACAATCAGGGATGTCAACAAGACCAACCCGGTGATCAAAATAAGCAAAAATGCCACATTGGCTTTGCGCTCATACATGATGGGCCTGAAAAACCACATGTACAAAAATTGCAACACAAAAAGGCCTAAGACAAGTACAATTTGTCCCATCAAAACACCACTCTTACCATAACTTGCCGACCTTTCCTCCGCTACACGTTTTAAAGAATGCAAGATTTGAAACACCTCAGGTGAAATAATTTCACCGCGATCAATGATTCTCTCACCCCGTTGAATCATCCCACTGGTTAACGAAATGCGGTTTTCCAATTCCGATTTGGCTTGCGAATTGGCTTGAGCATCTAATTGTACATTTTCCTGGATGAATTGATTCAGCTGTAGGCCCTTGATTCTCTGAGTATTCACAAAAAAAGGCGGATCTTCAAAGAAAAAGGCATAGGCTTTTTTTACAGTAAGCAAACGCTTCGTATCGTATTCAGAAGCGACATTTCCCCTTAACAACATCACAGAAAGCATCGAATCTTGCATCAACTGATCAAAGGTCACGGATGAAACAACGCCACTTTCATAAATGCGTCGGATTTTATCGGTCACATAGCTGATCTCTCCTTGTTTCATTTCAGGATGTGTAGAAATCAAAAGCTGAAGTTTCCGATTCATAGAGGTCACCAGGCTCGTATCCATCCGCATATAGGATTTGAACGATTTCAGCGCACTGTCTCTCTCCACTTGAATTTGGTTATCCGTTTTATATATTTGAAAATCGTAGGGAGCTGTCATTAAATCATATCTCCAGGGCTTACCCTCCTGAAAAGAGTATCTGAAACGGCCTTCTCGAGGAAAAGATTGAACAATTAAAACGGCAGCAAGTAAAAAAAATGCCATTTTAATGAGATTCTGAGTTAAATCTTCTTTGAATTTTTTTCGCTTGAAAACGCCCATTTTCATCCGGATTATGAATTATTTGAATGCTGTAAAAATACAGTGAAAAAAGCAAAAATATCAATCCTTTGCCGGATATCATCAATTTTATTAAAAAAACGTACTTTTGCAGTTTGTAATTTAGAACATAGAAAATTAAGATGTCATCAAACAAATCCGTACGTGTCCGTTTTGCTCCAAGCCCCACAGGGCCACTGCATATTGGCGGAGTGAGAACAGCCTTGTATAACTATCTGTTTGCTAAAAAAGCAGGAGGTCAATTTTTATTAAGAATCGAAGACACTGACTCACAAAGATTTGTGCCTGGTGCTGAAGCATATATCATTGAATCCCTGAAATGGCTGGGCATCCATCCGGATGAAGGTGTAGGCGTTGGCGGCCCACATACCCCCTACAGACAATCCGAAAGGAAAGCCATCTACAAAGTACATGTTGATCAATTGCTTGAATCGGGTCATGCATACATCGCATTTGACACCCCGGCAATGCTGGAACAAAAAAGGGCTACCGTTTCCAACTTTCAATATGACTCAAGCACACGCATGGAGATGGAAAATTCCCTGACATTGGATGCTCAGGAAGTATCCAAACGTCTGGAAAGCGGCATGCCCTATGTGGTGCGATTCAAAATCAATCCGGACGAAATAGTCGTGGTACAGGATCTGATACGTGGTGAAGTCAAAATCAACTCCAACGTATTGGATGATAAAGTGCTGTACAAATCGTCAGACGAACTACCCACATACCATTTGGCCAACATTGTTGACGATCATCTGATGGAAATCACACACGTCATTCGCGGCGAAGAGTGGTTGCCATCGGCACCGCTTCACGTGCTCCTGTACAGGGCTTTCGGCTGGGAAAATCAGATGCCTGCTTTTGCGCATTTGCCGCTCTTATTGAAACCCGAAGGCAACGGAAAATTGAGCAAAAGAGATGGTGACAGATTGGGATTTCCAGTGTTTCCATGTGATTGGATCAACCCCGAAACCCAGGAAAAAAGCTCAGGCTATAGAGAAGCCGGTTATTTCCCGGAAGCCGTTGTCAACTTTTTAGCATTGATGGGCTGGCATCCGGAAGGCGATAGAGAATTGCTTACAATGGATGAACTCATCGAATCTTTTTCATTGGAAAGATGCAGCAAAAGTGGTGCAAAATTCGATTACGAGAAAGGCAAATGGTTCAACCACACATATTTACAAAAGAAACCCATACAAGATTTGTCACAAATCTTTGTAGAAAAAATCCTACAGAAAAAAGGCGTCATGGTTTCCAACAGCGTTGAATGTCCGGATTTTGACCAATCTCAATTTTCTGAAGCCTATATACAAACGGCCCTGCTGTCCATTCGGGAGCGCGCTCAGTTTGTAGACGATTTATGGGATCAGGCTTCTTTTTTCTTTGAAAGACCTGAATCTTACGCAGAAAAGAATGTACAAAAATTCTGGAAAACGGACACAGCTGAAGTTGTAAAAAAATATGCCGCATTCCTTGAAAAAACAACTGATTTTCAAACCGAAGCATTGGAAAAAGACACCATGCAATGGATTGAAGAATCCGGATTCAAGGTTGGCGCAGTCATGAATGCTTTGAGATTGGCGTTGGTCGGAGCATCCAAGGGACCTCATTTGTTTGACATTGTCACATTGATTGGTAAAAAGGAAACATTGTTAAGAATTGAACGTGCCATTGAAATCCTGAATTAATCTGACAACATGTATCAAATCGGTTTTTCTATTTACGTTTTTCTATTTAGAATCGTAGCCTTATTCCATTCCAAGGCTGCAAAAATGGTTCGGGGACAACGGAAAACCTGGAAACAATTGAAGTCATTGGATTCCAATCAACCCTGGCTTTGGTTTCATGCCTCCTCCTTGGGAGAATTTGAACAGGGCAGACCTGTCATGGAAAGCATCCGTTCACAATATCCCGATTACAGGATTTTGTTGACATTTTATTCCCCGTCTGGCTACGAAGTTCAAAAAAACTACGCAGGAGCCGATCTGGTTTGCTATTTGCCATTCGACACCTGGTTTAATGTCAAAAGGTTTATAAAATTGGTCCAGCCCAAACGTGCTTTCTTTATCAAATACGAATTTTGGCCCAATTATTTAACCCAACTCGCCAAATATGAGATACCCACCTATCTGATTTCCGGCATTTTCCGTACAGAGCAACTCTTTTTCAAAAAATACGGAAAATCTTACAGAGGCCTCTTGAATACCTTCAATCATATCTTTGTACAAAACAATGAGTCCCTGGCTTTGCTTCGAAGTATTGGCAGAAAAAAAGATGTAACAAAAACCGGCGATACCAGGTATGACCGCGTCATGCAAATACGCAATCAGGCTAAAGATATCCCGGAAATAGAGGCTTTCAGAAACCATCATGCAGACAGTGTTGTTTTGATTGCCGGAAGCTCCTGGCCCAAAGACGAGGAACACATCATTTCCTATTTCAACCAAAATCCAACCTTAAAATTAATTTTGGCTCCCCACCAAATAGACAATGCACATTTACAATGGATAGAAAATAAACTGGGCAGACCACACCTCCGTTTATCGAAAGCCAATGCAGAAACCGTCAAGAATTGTGACTGCATCCTTATTGACTGTTTTGGATTGCTCTCCTCCATTTATCGATTTGGCGATATGGCGTACATCGGCGGTGGATTCGGGAATGGCATCCACAACACGCTTGAAGCTGTTGTGTATGGAATTCCCGTCATTTTCGGACCAAATTATAAGCGTTTTCAGGAAGCCAAAGATTTGCTTGCATGCGGGGGAGCCAAAACCATCGCAACCCCGGAAGAATTCAACAAAATTATTGATCTTTGGATCAACGACATAGAGACAAGAAAAGAAGCTGGGAAAAAAGCTTTTGAATTGGTTGAACAAAACAGTGGTGGCACTCAATTGGTTCTGCTTACGGTACCACTTTAATAAAATTATGATTCATGTCCACATATGCACCCATCATACTGATTGTTTTTAATCGACCCGAACATACCAAACGGGTCATTGAAGCACTTAGTGCAAACCCATTGGCTTTAGAATCCGATCTTCACATTTTTTCAGACGGTTCAAGGGGGCCAAAAGATGACGCATCGGTTCAGGCGGTTAAAAATGTGATTCAAAAAATAGAGGGCTTTAAACAAGTCTATTTGCATCTGCGCATCAAGAATGTGGGATGCAGCTCCAATGTATTGACGGCTGTCGATACCGTGCTGGAGTCTTATGACAAATGCATTGTGGTTGAGGATGATATCTTGGTTGCGCCCAATTTTTTGGAATTTATGAATCAAGCCTTGAACTACTATCAGGACAACGAAACCATTTTCAGCATTGGCGCCTTTCATCCATTTTTCAAAATCCCTGCCAAATATCCACATGAAGTCTATGCCCTTGGCAGAAATTGTTCCTGGGGATGGGGTGTCTGGAAAAATTCATGGAAAAAAATCAATCTGGATCCAAAGCAAATCAGAAAAGAACTGTCAGATTCGCGCATCAGAAAAGCTTTTGCCCAACATGGGGAAGACACCTTAAGAACCTTCGAGCACGATCCGGAAATTTGGGATTTGAGGGTGTCCTACGGGCAATGGAAATGTGGATTAATGACCATTTTCCCAACACAATCCTTTACAGAAAACATCGGCAGGGACGGTTCGGGAGTCCATTACCACGGAAATGCACTCAAAGTAGAAAATCAAAGCCATTTTCCGGGGAAAATCCCAAACTTTGTACCATTGATTGGGATTGATGAATCTATCCGTTTGGCCCACAAAAAAAGCACCCACAAATCCATCTTGCGAATCAAAACAACGCAATTATTAAAAAAAACCGGATTGTACCTCCCCCTGTTTCGGTTGTGGGAGAAACTTGGCTTGCAGTAAAACTGCTGCTTATTAATTCGACTTCATCCGTTTCCAAACAGAAGGCAACAAAGTGCGCAACCAAAAAGACATCACTGTGATTGCATATTGATTTGGAAAAAACCGACGCACAAAAACCAAAAATTCTCTGTAGGAAAATCCTTTTGGATGAAATAAATATCGAATCCGACTTTTCAGATTGGGGAAATCATGGTTTTCAAATTGGATGTGATCATCCACACAATAACCGACATAATCCGGCAATACCAACACCGGTAAATGACTTCTTACGGCCTTCATAGAATAGTCAAAATCTGCGATGGAATGGGTGTAATTTGTTGAAAACATACCTATTTGATCCATCACCGGTTTTGGGACCAACAAACAATTGGCATTGGTAAATTCACAGGTTTGGTATGTGCCATTTGGCACCACCGGACAGGATGCATATTTTTTTGGATTCAGCAACTGTTCCCCACCGTAGGAACGCAAACCGGTATTCGGATCTTTGGTACTCCCCGTATAAATTCCGGATTTCCCGAACGTTTTAATGGCATACGCATCGGCTTGCAACAAATCGTTTAAAGCAGTTGGAAAAAGATCCGTATCGTCGTTGATCAACCAAAAAAAGTCAAAATCATTTTCCAATAAAGCCCTGGACCAGGCCAAACGCATTCCTCCTGCCCAAAACAGGTTTCCTTCGCTTTGAATCAATTTGACTTGAGGATAGTTCGATGCTACCATCTCAGAGGTTCCGTCGGTTGAACCGTCATCAACAAGAATGACCGACATCTCAACATCTGAATCTAGTTGTTGCCCAAAAACACGTTCCAGGCAACTTTTTGTTTTTTCCCTCCGGTTGTAGCAAGTCACCAAAACGGCTACTTTTTTAGGATTGATCTTCGACATGAAGGTGTTTTTTTTCATTGAACCACAAAGTTACTTTTTTTTCATTCATACAGAATCAACTCCATGGAAGGTCAAAAAAATTATTGAAAACAGTATCTTTGCATGCATTCCTTTAAATCGGCCGTTGAAAAACATGAAGGTATTGATTATTAGCACATTTGAGATCAAGGGTGGTGCTGCAGTTGCCGCCAACCGCTTGCTCATGGCACTGCGCAAAAGCGGTATTGAGGCCAACATGCTCGTTTTAAAAAAACAATCCGACCGTCCTTTTGTCCAATCCCTTCAAAACACCCCTTTCAAACAATTGCTCGCCTTTCTGTTCTTTGTAATGGAACGCTTGAGCATCTTCATCCTGAATGGCTTCAACAAAAAACAATTATACGCCGTCTCTTTTGCAAATACCGGCTTTGATTTACATCGGCATCCCTTGGTTCAGGAGGCAGACATCATCCATTTTCACTGGATAAACCAGGGGCTCACCTCCATCCATCAAATACAAGCCTTGAAAAAAACCAACAAACCCATTTGTTGGACCATGCACGACATGTGGTGTTTCTCAGGTATCTGTCATTATTCAGGAGACTGTCAACAATATGAAAACACCTGCAAATCTTGTCCGTTCATGCTGCGTTCTCCCCTGGAGATTGCGCAAAAATATTTGCTCATCAAGAAAGAAGCCTTTAAAAACATCCATTTCATCGGTGTTAGTGACTGGATTTCCGCTTTGGCGAAAAAAAGTACCATTTTACGTCACAATACCATCTCGAGCATTCCAAATCCCATTGATACCGAGGTCTTCAAGCCAATGGACAAGGCCATAAGCAGAGCGCATTTGGGTTTGGCACAAGATAAAAACATCGTGTTGTTCGCTGCGGCCAAAGTGTCGGATCCCAGAAAAGGCTTCCAGTATGCGCTTGAAGCCATTAAAAGATTAGACCCGGCAACCACGGCCATTGCCATTCTGGGCGAGATCCCGGATGAAGCCTACACAAAAGACCTGCAACTGGAAGTTTTTTATCTGGGGTATAAGCAAAAACAAGAAGACATAGCCGAAGTATATTCCGCTGCAGATGTTTTCATTACCCCATCCCTGGAGGACAATTTGCCAAATACCATCGTTGAATCATTGTCCTGTGGCACACCCTGTGTTGGGTTTGAAGTGGGAGGCATTCCACAACTGATTGACCACCAAAAAAACGGATATTTGGCCGCCTTTAAATCAAGTGACGATTTATTTTCAGGAATCCAGTGGTGCCTGGAACATCAATCGACATGCGCCTCAGAAGCCAGAAAAAAAATCATGGAAGGCTATTCTGAAAAGGTCATCACACAGAAACTTTTAAGTTTGTATGAATCAGAAATAGCAGCTTGTAAAGTAAATGATGACAACGCACCCGAATCTTAAACAATTCTACAACGAAAAATGTATCTTTGCCCGAATTTCAAAGCGCTTAGAATAAAATAATCAACCAAATATGAAAGGATTAAATTTCAAGAAATGGATACCACACATCATTGCCGTTGTGGTTTTTGCTTGTGTAACCATCGCCTATTTCTCCCCTGTCATCTTTGACAACAAAGATCTGCACCAGGGAGATGTCACCAGCAGCATCGGATGGGGAAATGATTTGAGAGAGTACCACAAACAAACCGGAGAATATGCATTTTGGTCAAACGCCATGTTTGGTGGAATGCCGGCCAATTATGCATATATGCCACCGAGCAAAAACATCTTTGAATCCTTTGCCAAGCCATTGATGATGTATCTCCCCCCCCTGCACGTTGGACTGGTCTTTTTGTATTTGATCGGATTTTATATTTTCCTGCTGGCATTGGGCGCCAAGCCCTGGTTGAGCATGGTTGGCGCCATTGCCTATGCATTGGCCTCCTATAACATCATCATCATCGATGCCGGGCACGTAAACAAAGGATATGTCATGGCAACGATGGCCCCAATCATAGGAGGTATTATACTTTGTTATCGAAAGAAAATCATCTTGGGCAGTCTCATTACGCTGTTTTTCACAGGCATGAATGTGGTGTGGAGCCATCAGCAAATCAGTTATTATCTGCTCTTGATGATACTCACCATCGCCATTGTTTATTTCATCTACGCCATCAAAGATAAAACGCTCAAAGACTTTTTCAAAGCCTCAGGCGTTTTGGTTATTATCGCAGCCATAGCCGTTTTACCGGCCGTTGACAGACTGATCCCAACTGCAGACTATACCAAAGAGACCATGCGTGGAGGCGCTGTGTTGAAAAACAATGCAGAAGGCAAAAAAGAAACCTCCGGGCTGGATATCGATTATGCCTATATGTGGAGTTACGGGAAAATGGAAAGTTTTTCATTGCTGATTCCAAATATTTACGGAGGAAGTTCTGCTTACGATTTGGGGAGAGATTCCAAAACATACGAAGCGTTGAAACAAACTGGTCAGGCAGAATCCTTTACCAAAAATGCACCAGCCTATTGGGGCGACCAACCCGGCACTTCAGGCCCGGTATATATAGGCGCCATCATTTGCTTTTTATTTGTGTTGGGATTCTTCATCCTCAAAGGGCCGGAAGTTTGGTGGATAGCCATCACCACCGTCATTTCACTGATTTTGTCCTGGGGTAAGAATCTGGAAGGATTGAACGAATTTTTATTCCATTATCTGCCACTTTACAACAAATTCAGAACGCCATCCATGGCACTCGTCATTGCTGAAGTGTCCATGGTCACCATGGCCATCCTGGCATTGAAAAAATTCATCGAAACAGACAACAAACAACTTTTGTTGAAGCCCATTTTAAAGGCAACCGGCATCACAGCAGGAATTGCGCTAATTTTTGCGTTATTCGCAGGAGCATTGTTCAGCTTCTCTTCAGAAATGGACAGCCAGTACCAATTCCCGGCATGGTTGATTGAAGCGCTTCAGGACGATAGAAAAAAACTACTAACCCTGGATGCCTGGAGATCCATTCTGTTTATTCTCTTGTCTGTGGGCCTACTCTGGCTTCACGCAAAGAAGAAACTCAAACAATCAGCCTTCATTCTAACCCTCGGTTTGCTCATCGTCATAGACTTATGGAGTGTTGACAGAAGATTCCTGGGAAATGACAATTTCTTACCAAAAAGAACGGCAAAAGCCATAGAACCGACTGAAGCCGATAAACTGATTCTCACCGATAAAGATCCAAACTATCGTGTCCTGAATCTGGCAAGCAACACCTTCAACGAATCAAAAACTTCCTATTTCCACAAATCCATCGGAGGTTATAGTCCGGCAAAATTCAGGCGTTATCAGGACATCATTGATTACCATTTATCCGGTAGAGGCATCAATCTAAATGTCATAAACATGCTGAATACCAGATACATCATTGTTCCGGATCAAAATGGCGGACAGGCAGTACAAAAAAATCCGGAAGCATTGGGCAATGCCTGGTTTGTTGACACCATTCAATGGGTCAATAGTCCGGATGAAGAAATTGTCGCGCTTTCCCGATTCAATCCTGCTGGCACAGCCATCATTGACGTTGCCTGGAAAGACCATGTGAAAGGAGTTCAAACGATCACGAATAGCCCATCAAATATTCAAATGACAGACTATTCGCCGAAGAAGATTACCTATGCATCCGAATCGGAAACAAATAAATTGGCTGTTTTTTCAGAGGTTTATTATAAAACCTGGAAAGCCTATGTAGACGGCAAAGAAGTCGCCCCCATTCGGGTGAATTATATCCTTAGAGGCCTTGAGATACCTGCAGGAAAACACAAAATCGAATTTGAATGCATCGATGAACTGTATTTGAAAAGTGCAAAAGCATCGACATGGGGTTCCATTTTGGCCGGCCTCGTGTTGGTATCTCTGCTTATCGGACTCTATTTGGAAAACAAAAAGAATAAAAACGCATAAGGGAGGTTGCTGCATCATGTTGATTACGATTATCACCATCACCTATCAGGCGGAACAGTTTGTTGAAAGAACCCTTCAAAGTGTTCTTCATCAAAGCTGTAACGATTTTGAATACGTGGTCATTGATGGCGCATCAACCGATGGGACCCTGGATATTTTGAAGAAATATGCACCACTTTTTGAGGAAAGAAACATCCCATTTCAGTGGATAAGCGAACCGGATAAAGGCATTTACGATGCCATGAATAAAGGCATTCATCAAGCTAAGGGTGCCTATATCTGGTTTATGAATGCCGGAGACGTCATCGCAAATCATCAGGTTGTTGAAAAAATCAAAAGCTCGATACGCGCAGAAGCAAGTCAACCTGATTTCTTATACGGCGAGACCCTAATTGTCGACCAAACGGGCAACGTTATGGGTGAGAGGCGTTTACGTGCACCGGAAAAACTCGATTGGAAAAAATTTAAGATGGGCATGTTGGTCTGTCATCAATCGATGGTGGTAAGCAAATCATTGGCCATTCCTTTCAATTTGAACTACAAGTATTCATCTGATTTTGATTGGAGTATTCGGGTGTTAAAAAACGCCGGCCAAATTAAAAATACCCACCTGATGCTCTCCCATTTTATGGATGGAGGCGTTTCAAAAAAGAAAATGCAGGCTTCTTTAAAAGAGCGATTTCAAATTATGTCAATCCATTACGGAGCGTTTGGAACAGCAGCAAGGCATATCTGGTTTGTATGCAGAGCTGCATGGTTCAAATTGTTACACGGTTGGATTTAATGAACACATTTATGGCACAGACACAAAAGAAAGCAACAAAGGGGCCAATACCCTCGAAAAGCAACAACACAAAAGCCAAGCAACCAACCGCCTCAAACGGAAATTGGTTTTTCTTCCTTTTCAAACCCTGGAATTTGCTATTCCTTTTTCTTGCATGTATGTTTTTAGCCTGGTGCAACAATTCAGTTCCCGGATATCATTGGGTTTACAATTCCTTGCTGAAAGGTGGCGTACAAACCTGTCAACTGATTGACAAAGAGATCGACAAACAAGCTGCTGCATTCGGCAATAAGGAAAAAAAGGCCGAAATTGCCCTAGACATCAAATATCAGGCTAAGATTGGCATTGACTATGCCGTACTCAAATTCATCAAAGAAAACACGCCAGAGGATGCAGTCATTATTTTCCCGCCAAACGATGTGATTACCCAAAAGACCCAATACCTGAGTTTGAGACAAGAACTCACCATGAAAGCCTTTCCGTCCTATTTTCTTTATCCTAGAAAAATTGTTTACGAGCGTGAAAAAGGCAGAAATCCACTCTACGAAAAAGCCAACTATGTATTTATTCTGCACGGATGGGGATACGACAAATTAAACTACAAAGTCTCCGACAATCAAGCAGTCAATATTTTACCCATTCACAATCCATCTTCAATTCAATAAGCCATGGTCGTCCTCGCACTTATCATCAGTTTCTTAGTCGGATTAACGCTTATACTATCCATTTCAGCCAAATTTTCAACATTGGAGTATGCCACCATGTCCTTTCCCATCGGACTTGGATTTCAATCGATATTGATGAGCATTCTGGACCTGTTGAACATAGGGATACATGCATCTGGAACATTGATCGCATCCTTACTATGCATGATTGTTTTGGGTTACTTTGCATACAAGAACATTCAAAAAACACCGGAATTCATCCAATCGTTCAACTTGAAGCAATTCAAATTGCCAAAACTCAATTATACCTGGCTGTTGTTCTTTGGGCTCCTTGTCTGGTTTGAAGGTATGAATTTTTACAAAACAACTTTTTTACCAACGTTTGATACAGATAGCATCCGGGGATTTGATTTTGTTGCGCGAACCATTTCAATCGAAGGCACTTTAAAAAAACTGTCCCTGTTTACAGATCCGAATTTGTCCTTTCAGGGGGATGCAGGACTGGCATCCTATACACCAATGGTTCAGTTGTCATATGCCTACGTGTACCTGTTCGGGGCGACCTCTTCTAAAATCGTTTCTGCATTGCTGTATCTGTGTTTTCTGGGCATGTTTTATAGCGCGTTGAAAAGAGTCACCACCCATACGGCTGCTGCCATTGCAACTTTCCTGATGATGATAACCCCCGAAATGCTGGCTTTCTCAGCCTTATCCGGCATCAATGTTATTCACGCTTCATACGCCTCAATCGGTTTGATCTATGCCACGCTTTGGTTTAAAAACAAACGCATGGATTTTTTGTTGGTGTCATCCATACTCTTGGCCCTCAACTGCTTTGCAAGAAACGAAGGCATTGTGTTTTCCGGAATGGCCTTCTTGCTGGTTGCCTATAAAATGTTCAAAAAAGAAGTCAGCTGGAAAACAACGCTCCTATTCTTTTTGATATCGTTCTTTGGCTTCATCTACTGGAATATCTCGCTGAAAATCAACAACATCCATTCGGGAAGCAATCTGATTATTTTAAAACCCTATTGGGATGCAGACAAAGCGTCGACGATTTTCGAAGAGCTGAAAGTTTTGTACGGAAACACGCTGTATTACGGCATCGGGATTTACCTGTTTGGCATCATGTTGGTCATCAACCTTTGGAACATCATCAAAAAGGCAGATCAACTGCCACTCATTGCTTCCATTTTTGGGGTGATACTGTTCTACACCATCCTTATCTATCAAATTGATTATGTGTGGGATACCATCGAAAATGTGTTGCGATATTCCTACAAACGCTTCTTGTTTTCATTCATTCCTTTGATGTGGTTCTATATTGCCACCAACCACAACGTCCTTTGGAGTACCAAAAAACTGGATCAACTTTTATACAAATAAAAGCACCGTTTGAAAATTAATTGGCATGTGAGCGTTTATAGAGCTGCTCTTGATTCTGGATTTGTTTCCCTGCTTTGTGGGTGATGGCTTCGTGCAAAAAACCGATGCCATAACCAAACAACTGGATGTAAGAAGTAGCAACAGACAGCAAGCCAATCTTAAGGCTTTTGGTTTTAATCCAACCATCCAGAAAGAGCAGCAAAACATAGCATGCAAGGAAAAGAAACCAGTAGGGATTTATAATGCCCAACCCCAGGAGCAACACATGTCCTAAGACGAAAAATAAAGGCAGCAGGTGAACCAATTTCAGCGAACCGGGGTGCGCATTGGTCAGCACAATTCTGGATTTTCCAAAGGTGTTGACCTGGTTGTAAAAACGCCTAAAATCCACACGACGTTTGTGATACACATAAGCCGTTCTGATAAGCTTGGTTTCCATGCCCAGCGCTCTGACTCTCAGGCTTAAATCAATATCTTCCCCAATCATCGAACGAAAACC
>CAYYJF010000012.1:31283-42913 GCA_964472175.1 uncultured Bacteroidales bacterium
CTTCTGTCGGTATTCGGCATAAAAAAATAGCGGACATTCAATCGCGACGCAAACGATTCGACCACCCCATCACATTTGTTTGGAGAATTGTCCTCCAAAATCAAGACTTCGAAATCGGTGTATGTTTGTTTGGTCAAACTTTCCAGCAATTCCGCTATTTCGTCCGGCCTGTTGTAAATGGGTATGATGATGCTGTATTTGGGCATGATTATTGTTTTTCCAGATAGTCAAAAAGATCGTTTATGCCCTGCTCCAAACCAAGGGTTGGCTCAAAACCTAGTGCTTTTAATTTCTGATTGTCAATGGTATAACGAGGTTTATCGGCATAGATATCAAAATGCGCTACCACCTCTCCGTTTGGCAATTGCACCGGAATTTGCTGTCCATATCTGGTTTGATATACCCGTTGAACCAATCCGGCGAGCTCCAGCAAGGTTTTGGTTTCAGCTGAGGAAATGTGGTAAATGGGTTCAGAAACGGGTTTGGCTTGGGTCAGCAAACAGGCGACAGCACGGCAAACATCCAGTCCGTTGATAAAATCGCGCATGGGTGAACCATCCGACTGAAGCCGAATGCAGCGCTGTTGATAGGCATTTTTGCACAAATCATTGACCGCAAGCCACCAACAATTGTTGTCAGAAAACACAGGTTTTCCGTAACTGTTGGACAATCTGGCCACCATACATTGAACAGAAGTCGTTTTATTGAAATAGGCACACAAGGACTCACACATGGCGTGGGTCAAAGCGTAGACATTGGGCGCATCCGTAGACCTGCTTTCATCGATGATTTCACTAGGAATTTGGCCATAAACATGGATGGTTGAAAAGTACAAAAACCGTTTCAAGCCTTTTTTCGAAAAAGCATTCAGCAAATTCCAGCACGGTTGCACATTGACATCCAGGGCTTGTTTTGGGGTAGCAACCTGAGATTGGTGGTGATCCATAGAAACCAAATGAATGATGGTTTCTATGTCTTTGTCGAGTAGTTTTTCTATCGTGGCATTGTCGGTGAGGTCACCAACAAAAACGTCCTCCATTTGATTACACCAATCGGCATCATTGGGAATAGTTGGAAAACACCAGGCAAGCACAGAAAAACCATTTTTTGCCAAATGCGAGCAAATCTGAGCGCCCAAATAGCCGTTTGCTCCCGTGACCAACACACGATGCCCTTTGTTCATATGGCAGGATAGTCAAATTGCTCCAATGCTGCACGTTCCACCTCTGTCGGATCGTGTTCCATATCGGCAATATTCAACAAAAGATTCAAGCCTTCACCCACCCCCTCAAAACCAAACCACAGATTGTTTGGTACGGTTAAGCGTTGATAATTGTTTGGGCCAAGCGCCACAACCATGGTCGAACCGAAGGTCTTGGAATCCTGTCTTAAATCTTTGATTACAAAACGAATACAGCCCACTGGCACGGTTAAATTCAACACCATTTTACGGTGTTTTTTCCATGCTTTGATGACACCCTTATGAACAGTTGAAAAGTAGGCTTCACCAAATCCTGAAAAGCCGGCATCGCTTTTTTTCATGGCATGCATCAGATCTCCCTTTTCATTGGGAATCTGCTTTAAAGGCGTGAGCAGAACCCCTTCAATGGCTGCTTGTTTCATTTTTGAATCCAAATTCGTTGTCGTTCAACGGCCAACTGTTGATATGCATTCAGTTGGTTTAGCGTAAAATCGTACAGATTGGCCTGGGCTTCATGCCAAGACTTGTACCAATCGGCAGTAAAAATCGTTAATTCATCGTAATTGAGCGTCGGCAGCCATTTTAAATAAAACAACGCCTTGTCGCAATTCAGTTTCAACAATCCGGCTTCGTGGAAAGGCACATCCCCACACACGGTAAAAGCATCCGCATTGTTGGGCAAACCAAAAATGTGTCCAACCTCAGAGAGCAGTTCAACCACCGTATGGTTGTTTTCCGCCTGAGGGCCAAAATTGAACGATTGCCCGTGATAACTGTTGTTGAGAAGCAACTGCTGACCCAAAGTCAGATACCCACTCAACGGCTCCAGCACATGTTGCCAGGGTCTGGTTGCTTTGGGACTTCTAATTTCAACCGGTTTGCCCTGACTCCAGGATCTGATGCAATCCGGAATGATGCGGTCCAAAGCCCAATCACCGCCACCGATCACATTGCCGGCTCTGGCGGTACAAATTTTCACCCGACAAGTGGACTGCGTGAAAAAAGAATGGAAATAAGATTTGAACACAATCTCAGCAGCCCCTTTTGAGCCACTGTATATGTCTTTTCCGCCCATGGCATCGGTTTCTTTGTAACCCCAAACCCACTCCACGTTGTCATAACATTTATCGCTGGTGATAACAACAGCAGTACAGGGTTCATTCACCAAGCGGAGGGCCTCCAATACGTTTGCAGTCCCCATAACATTGGTAGAAATGGTGTCGGTCGGATTTAAATAAGAAACGGAAACAAGTGCCTGCGCTGCCAAATGAAAAACAAAATCGGGTTTGATGGTTTCAATGGCTTGTTTTACAGCATCCAAATCACGCACGTCTGCCCAAATTTGGTGGATCCGCTTTTCCATCTGAATTTGCTGATACATACAGGTATCACCGGGCAAACCGTTTGAAAAACCATATACCTCAGCACCCAGTTCCAACAACCACAGACTCAACCAGGTCCCTTTAAAACCCGTATTGCCGGTTACCAAAACCTTTTTTCCGGAATAAACATTCCCAAATGCTTTTATTTCCACTTGACCCATGGTGCCTGATTGTTTTGATAGAGTTCGTTTAATAAAGAAAATTCGCGGGAAGTATCCATGGGTTGCCAGAACCCATCGTGTTCAAACACCTGCAATTCACCCATTTTCACCAATTGATGGATGGGATCTTGCTCCAGTACCAAATTTTCCTGATCGTTTAAATAGTTAAAAACTGCTCGGTTGAAGACAAAAAAACCACCGTTGATCCGACCTCCACTCACCTGAGGTTTCTCATTGAAACCCATGACGTTTTTCGTTTGTGCATTGTAATCCAATTCGCCGAAGCGACCCGGAGGATGGACACCAGTCACCGTTGCAATCTTGCCATGAGCATAATGAAAATCGAGCAAGGCATCCAAATCAATATCGCCAACACCATCCCCGTATGTCAACATAAAGGTTTCATCCGTCCCAATGTGTTTTTCGATCCGTTTAAGCCTGGCGCCCGTCATGGCATTCAAACCCGTTTCAGCCAACACGATGTTCCAACCATCTTCGTCGGTGACCGTTCTTTTCAATGCAGGCAATTCCTGGCCCAGGGTGATGGACAAATCGGAAGGGGCCACCCCGTAATTCATGAAATATTGCTTGATGACCTCACTTTTGTACCCCAAACACAAAACAAAATTGGAATGTCCAAATTGCGAATAGTACTTCATTATATGCCATACAATAGGCTTCTCACCTATTGGAATCATGGGTTTTGGAAGGTTTTCAGCAACTTCTCTGATGCGCGTACCATATCCGCCACAGAGAATGACCGTTTTCATTTGGGTGTTTTTCATACAGTAAAGTTCAATATCTGTAATGTTCTGGTTTGTAAGGACCTTCTACAGGCACACCAATATAGGCGGCTTGTTCGGTTGACAATTTGGTAAGTTGAACGCCGATTCTTTCCAAATGCAAACGTGCCACTTCTTCGTCCAATACTTTTGGCAATCGATATACACCGATTTCGTATTTTTTGGTCCAAAGCTCGATTTGCGCCAGTGTTTGATTGGTAAAGGAATTGCTCATCACAAAGGAAGGATGTCCTGTTGCACAACCCAAATTCACCAGACGGCCGTCGGCCAATAATAGGATGGAATGACCTTCCGGGAAAAAATATTGATCCACCTGAGGTTTGATATTCCGACATTGAATGCCTGCATACGATTTCAGCATATCAACCTGTATTTCATTGTCAAAATGACCAATATTGCAAACAATGGCATTGTCTTTCATTTTCGACATGTGATCGATCGTAATGATGTCCCTGTTTCCTGTGGTAGTTACATAAATATTGCCTTCACACAACGCATTTTCCAGGGTTTTCACTTCAAATCCTTCCATCGCAGCCTGTAAGGCACAAATCGGGTCGATTTCTGTCACAATGACTCTGGCACCGTAACTCCGCATGGAATGGGCGCAACCTTTACCCACATCACCATAACCACATACCACGACCACCTTTCCGGCAATCATGATATCGGTGGCACGTTTGATCCCATCGGCCAACGATTCACGACAGCCATACAGGTTGTCAAATTTGGACTTGGTCACAGAGTCGTTTACATTGAATGCGGGGAACAACAATTCTTTTTCTTCCAACATTTGATACAAACGGTGAACACCGGTGGTTGTTTCTTCAGAAACGCCTTTGATGGAAGGCACAAAGCTGGACCAGAACTGAGGCTTTTCCTGCAAAAGTTGGTTCAACAACATTTTCAGTTCGCGTTCATCTTCACTGCCCGTTTGTGCATCCAATTTTAGAGCTTGTTTTTCAGCCCGAAAACCCAAATGGCACATCAAAGTGGCGTCACCTCCATCATCAACAATCAACGTAGGGCCCGTTCCTTCACCAAAATTTAAAGCCTGCAAGGTGCACCACCAATAGTCTTTCAAAGATTCACCCTTCCAGGCAAAAACAGGAACGCCTCTTTCGGCAACAGCTGCAGCAGCATGGTCCTGGGTTGAATAAATATTGCAACTCACCCAACGAACCTCAGCACCAAGTTCAACCAGCGTTTCGATTAAAACGGCCGTCTGAATGGTCATGTGCAAAGAACCCATGATTCTGGATCCTTTCAAAGGTTTTTCCTTGCCGTACTTATCTCTAAGTGCCATCAAACCTGGCATTTCAAATTCTGCCAACTCAATTTCTTTGCGGCCAAAAGCGGCCAATTGCATATCTGCAACTTTGTATTTCTCTGTAGTAAGTAAAGACATGGTGCTATGTATCATTAAATTTTTGAATTTCCAAACGCAAAGATACAAAAACTGCCAAACTATCCGTAAGTTTGCTTCGCTGAAATAGAGTCCCCAAAAACACATGCAAAAAACCATTATTCTAAGCCTCTTTGTCCTCCTGTTCGTTCCTGCATATTCTTCTGATTTACCGACCATTATAGTTGACAGCAGTACGGCGGTTCAACCTTTTGAGCACAGCCTAATTGACACTTTTTCATCCAAAAAAAAACGACCAAAACTGCTTAAACAATCCATTGTTCCGCTGTCATTGGCGGCAACAGGACTCACCATGATGGCCATTCCAAACCTAAAGCAGGACATTCAATCTGCAATGAACTGGAATCAATCGGAAGACATTTTCATGATGGATGACGAATTGCGATTTTTACCAACAGCAACCATGGCCCTGATGTCTGTATTTCAGGCAAATGGCAAACACAAGCTTTGGGAGCAATTGGTCTTGAGTGGTTCCACGTACATTTTATCCGACTTATTTGTGTACAGACTCAAAACTGCCACAAAAATCCGAAGGCCATACCCACATGTCGAAAACGAATCTTTTCCATCTCAACACGCAGCAATGGCTTTTTTAGCGGCATCCATGTTGCAAAAAGAATTTGGGGATCGATACCCACTTGTTGGCATTGGAGGATATGTGGTAGCCGGTTGGGTCGGCTATGCGCGCGTAGCCAGAAACAGACATTTCGTACCAGATGTGCTGGTTGGAGCTTCCATCGGAATGCTGTCAGCCAATTTAACTTATTGGCTGTATGAAACGCTTCAGGAAAGATTCAAAAAGCCAGTTCAAATTCAATCTTCCATCGGTAAAGATGCGTTTGAAATACGATTTCTTTGCACTTTGTAAAAAAAACGCCCATTGGATGTAGCGTTTTTGTGACTTTTGCATCTACAATATATTAGACGTCCAATCCGGTATTTCCGGAAAGAACTCTTTTTAATTTCCTCTATATACAAAAAAAAGCCGCTCCAACGTGATGTTGTGGCGGCTTTGTTTTTGTTGTCCATTAAACGACATAGGTGGTTGAAGCCGTATCTCCTCCCTTTCCTGTCCAATTCGTATGGAAAAATTCACCTCTGGGTTTGTCCACTCTTTCGTAGGTATGCGCTCCGAAATAATCGCGTTGTGCTTGCAAAAGATTTGCCGGAAGTCGTTCGCTGCGAATGCCGTCAAAATAGCATAAAGCAGAAGTCAAGGCAGGAATGGGCACCCCATGTGCAATGGCCAGGGCAGTGATGCGGCGCCATCCAACTTGAGCCTGTTCAATTTTTTCTTTGAAATAGCTGTCCATGAGCAAATTCGGTAGATTCGGATTTTGATCAAAAGCTTTTTTAATATCACCCAAGAATACCGAACGAATGATGCAACCACCCCGCCACATCAGGGCAATGCCTCCATAATTCAACGTCCATTGATATTCTTTGGCAGCTTCCATCATCAAGTTGTAACCTTGGGTGTATGAAATAATTTTGGCAGCAAACAAAGCATCCTTCAAATCCGAAACAGCCTGCGCCTTATCTCCGGTAAATGCAACAGAAGGACCGGACAAAACCTTTGAGGCCTGAACCCGAATGTCCTTTTGGGCAGACAAACATCTGGCAAAAACAGACTCCCCAATGAGTGTGAGCGGAATGCCCAAATCCAAAGCTGAAACTCCTGTCCACTTACCTGTACCCTTTTGTCCGGCTGTGTCTAAAATCTTTTCAACCAAAGGCAATCCATCCGCATCTTTGTAGGCCATGATATCTCTGGTAATTTCAATCAGATAAGAATCCAGATCGCCTTCATTCCAGGATTTGAAAATGTCATGCATTTCATCGGCTGAAAGACCCAAAATATCCTTCATCACCTGATAGGCTTCACAGATAATCTGCATGTCTCCGTATTCAATGCCATTGTGCACCATTTTGACAAAATGTCCGGCACCGCCTTCACCAACCCATTCGCAACAAGGGGTATTTTTTTCTACCTTGGCAGCAATGGCTTGAAAAATATTCTTTACGTGAGGCCACGCAGCAGGCGAGCCACCAGGCATGATGGAAGGACCATTCAATGCGCCTTCTTCGCCACCGGAAACACCTGTCCCAATGTATAAAAAGCCTTTGCTTTCAACGTATTTTGTGCGTCTGATGGTATCCGGAAAATGGGAATTTCCACCATCGATGATGATGTCACCAGGTTCTAAAAAAGGCAGAATTTGCTCGATGAAATCGTCCACTGCCGATCCGGCCTTTACCAACATCATCACTTTTCTGGGACGCTCCAATGAGGCACAGAATTCTTGAATCGAATGGGCACCGATGAAGTTCTTTCCTGCACCTCTGCCTTGAATAAATTTATCCACTTTTTCTACTGTGCGATTGTAAACAGCCACAGTAAAACCATTTCTCTCCATATTCAGCACCAGGTTTTCACCCATCACTGCCAAACCTATGAGTCCAATATCAGCCAATTTTTTCATATCAATGATTATTACATTTTATTTGATTACAAATCCCAATAATTCCAATTTTTGCATCAACGCTCCCGGAACATTCCTAGTTTCAAGGGTATATGCAGGAAACTCTCTTCGAAGGGGATAATCGCCCCTCAACTGTTCAAACAAATCAATGTGCGCTCTGAATTGGGCATCATCTTGTCTCACATCATAAGTGGCCCAAACGGCTTCTGCCAGAATGGCCTCATCGGTTTTCCCCTCACCATCCAATTGTATGGTTGAAGGATTTGGAGTTTCAACACCAGATGCCACCCAGGAATCGATGCCCAGATTAAAAAAACGACTGATGTATTGCACGCACATGGTTGTACCGTTTGCTTTTCCATCTTTTGAATAACCGGCAATGTGGGGTGTCGCGATATCCGCAAGTTGCAGCAAATCCAAATCTATGTGTGGTTCATTCTCCCAACAATCTACAACTAAACCGGAAATTTTCCCCATTTCAACGGCTTTTTTTGCCGCTTCTGTATCTAAAACTTCACCCCTGCAACTGTTCATCAGAATCGGTTTTCGTTTCAATGCATTGAAAAAAGACGCATCCGCCAAATGGAAAGTTGCATCTTCGCCGCCTTCGTTCAAGGGCACATGCAAAGTGATGATGTCTGCTTGCTCCATGATGGTCTCCAAAGAAACAAATCCCTGCGGCCCTTCCTTCCGTTCACGTGGGGGGTCGTTCAATAAAACGTTCATCCCGAAAATGGTACAAATTTTAGCCACTTTTGAACCAACCTGTCCAACACCAACAATGCCAATGGTCTTATCGGCAAGACAAAACTGATATTTTTCGGCCAAAGAAAACAAGGTGGAAGCGATGTACTGCTCTACCGATTTGCTGTTACATCCAGGCGCATTGGTCCATGCAATGCCCTGTTGTTCGCAATAGGCCGTGTCGATGTGGTCATAACCGATGGTTGCTGTTGCGATCAACCGAACCGACGAGCCTGCCAAGAGCTTTTCATTGCAAATGGTGCGGGTTCTGGTCACAATCACATCGGCATCTTTGACCACTTCGGCTGTTGTTTTGGCACCCGACAAGTAAACCACCGACCCAAAAGGTTCAAATACGTTTCTTATGTAAGGTATTTTATCATCAATAACACATTTCATCACGCTTCATTCAATGGTTCATATTCTTGGAGGCATGCCAGACACTTCTGTGTGCAATCATACCCATAGCAATTCTTAGCGTTGTACCCTGGCATTCCCCTTCCAAATGCTCCAAACCATTTGTTCATCGGCAGGTTGTGCGTAATCGGTCAAAAAAGTGGTGGCCAATGCGCCTGTCGCCCAGCCAAACTGAATCCATTTTTCAGATTCCCAACCTTTTAACACACCATAAAGCATTCCGCCGACAAAGCCATCGCCGCCGCCGATCCGATCCAACACCGAAATACTTCTTGGTTCAACCACATGCCAATCGTTGCCACTGAGCATGATGGCGCCCCACAAATGTTCGTGCACATGGATGACTTGACGCAAGGTGGTTGCAAAAACTTCAACATTGGGAAATTTGGATTTGGCTTGATAAATCATTTCCTTAAAGCCATTGATTTCGGATTGCAACCCTTTGCCTCCGGCTTCCGGGCCCTGAATGCCCAAACTCAATTGAAAATCTTCTTCATTGCCAATTAAAATATCGGAGATTGAGGCGATTTTGGTGAAACTTTCACGCAATTCGGCTTCACGTCCTTTCCAAAAGGAAGCCCGATAATTCATATCGAACGAAATTTTGGTGCCATTGGCCTTGGCAGCTTCGGCCAATTGCAAACAAAAAGTGGTCGTTTCGGGCGATAAAGCCGCAATCAATCCGGAAAGATGTAAAATCTGCACGCCTTCTTTGGCGAAAATGCGGTCCAAATCGAAATCTTTGACGTTCAGGGTTCTGCCAACTTCACCGGCTCTGTCATTGTGAACCCTCGGGCCACGATTGCCACAACCGCTGTCGGCAATGTTGAACTGGTGACGGTAACCCCATGGGTCGGTTTGATCCAACTCAGGGCCTTCAAAATCCATGCCCCTCGACTTCAAATTACTTTTAATAAAGAGGGCTATCGGACTGTCTTTTACAAAAGTAGTCAACACTTTTACCGGCAATCCCAAATACGAAGAGATGCTGGCCACGTTGGTTTCGGCACTGGTTGCATACATCTCAAACAATTGACTGCTATGTACCGGTTGACCATTTACCGGAGTGATGCGCACACCCATGCTGGTTGCAACCAACATGGCATATTTGCAATCTTTCTTTAAGGCAATACTCATGATATAGATTTTTTTTGTGTGTCTGTTTTTATAAGAAACCTTTTCTGCTTTTCATCGAAGGTTTTTTCCCTTTTCCGCCTTTTGGATAGGTGTCTTTTTTCTTTGACCTTTGAAATTTTGATTGGTCTGTTTTTGCAGGTTGAAAGGGTGAAGCATCCGATTTTTCTGTATCGGCTAGAACAAAATCCAATTGCTTTCTTTCCAAGTTGGCCCGAACAACCTGAATTTTCACTGCATCACCCAATCGGTACATTTGATGGTTTCGGCGGCCAACGATGCAGTAATTCTTTTCATCAAACTCATAATAATCGTTGCCCAAATCGCGGATAGGCACCATGCCCTCACATTTGTTTTCGTTGATTTCTACATAAATACCCCACTCCGTTACACCGGAAATGACGCCTTCATACACGTTGCCCAAACGTTCAGACATAAACTCAACCTGTTTGTACTTGATCGAAGCCCTTTCTGCCTGAGCAGCAAGCTGTTCCATATCTGAACAATGTTGACACATGGCTTCCAGTTTTTCAACCGTTGCACTGCGGCCTTTGGACAAATATCGATCCAACAAACGATGCACGAGCATGTCAGGATAACGTCTGATGGGAGACGTAAAGTGGGTATAGAAATCAAACGCCAAACCGTAATGTCCGATGTTTTGGGTCGTGTAAATGGCTTTGGCCATGGAACGAATGGCAACCGTTTCAATCAAGTTTTCTTCAGGCTTGCCTTGTACATCATTGAGCAACGCATTGATAGATTTTGATACGTCCGTATTTTGACCCGAAGTCTTCAATTTGTATCCAAAACGCCTGATAAAAGTGGCAAAATCATCCAGTTTTTCAGGAACAGGCAAATCGTGCACGCGATACACAAAAGCTTTGGGTGGGTTTGATTTGCCAACAAATTCGGCCACTGTTTTGTTGGCCAGCAACATAAATTCTTCAATCAATTTGTTCGAATCCTTGGCAACCTTAAAATACACACTCAATGGCTTGCCCTTTTCGTCAATATTGAATTTTACTTCCCATCGATCGAAATTGATGGCGCCTGAATCAAATCTTTTTTTGCGTAAAGTCTTGGCCAATTGGTCCAAAATCATCAGCTCCTCAGCAAATTCTCCGGATTCGTTCTCAAGAATGGTTTGCGCCTCTTCATAGGTAAACCTTCTATCCGAATTGATCACCGTCCGTGCAATTCGATATCTTTTAATGGTGGCATGTTCGTCCATTTCAAAAATACAGGAAAAACACAATTTCTCCTCGTTTGGACGCAGCGAACACAAACCATTTGACAATTTTTCCGGCAACATGGGAATGGTTCTGTCCACCAGATAAACCGAAGTCGCACGACTTTCAGCCTCTCTGTCAATAGGCGTACCTGGTGTCACATAGTGGGTCACATCGGCGATATGCACACCTACCTCCCAAAGACCTTTGTTCGTTTTCCGAACAGACAAGGCATCATCAAAGTCTTTGGCATCGTGCGGGTCGATGGTAAATGTGGTGACCTTACGAAAATCTTCCCGATTGGCCAGCACCTCCGGGGTAATTTGGTCCGAAATCTGATTGGCCGCATCCTCCAGTTCCTTGGGATAGGTATAGGGCAATCCGTATTCAGCCATGATGGCATTCATCTCCGTATCGTTATTCCCTGGTTCGCCCAAGACATCCACCACTTCACCAATGGGATTTTTCGCCTTGGCAGGCCATTCTATGATTCGAACCACCACTTTATTCCCGGATTTTGCACCCAGCAACTTGTCTTTTGGAATGAAAATATCGTTGGCCAATTTCTTGCTGTCCGTTATCAGGAAGGCATAGTTTTTTTCTATCTCGATGATGCCCAAATACGTATTGTCTGAATGTTCCAACACCTC
>CAYYJF010000013.1:0-2751 GCA_964472175.1 uncultured Bacteroidales bacterium
AAAAAATGATTCGCATGGATTATGTGATGCCTTTGGATGAATTTGAAAAAGGCGTATCACATCGGGCAGCCCGATACTATAAATTTGACAAAAAAGCATATTTTAAAGCACATAAAGGATTCTAATAAAACTATTGACCATGTATCTCTTAGGCTATGACATCGGCAGTTCATCTGTCAAAGCGTCTTTGGTTGACGCACAAACCGGGGAAAGATTGGCTTCTGCCTTTTACCCTAAAGTAGAAATGGAAATCAAATCGGTGAAACCCGGTTGGGCTGAACAAGATCCTGAAGCATGGTGGACAAATCTGCAACTGGCAACAGCTGACGTTTTGAAGGGCAGAAATGGCATGGATGTTGCCGCCATTGGTATTTCCTATCAAATGCATGGATTGGTGTTGGTAGACAAACATCAGAAAGTGCTTCGTCCTTCCATTATTTGGTGTGACAGCCGTGCAGTACCTTATGGCTCAAAAGCATTCAATGATTTGGGTGAAGACTATTGTTTGAGCCATTTGCTCAATTCACCGGGCAACTTTACAGCTTCCAAATTGGCTTGGGTAAAAGCCAATGAGCCGGAATTGTATGCACAGATCGACAAGTTGATGTTGCCAGGCGATTATATCGCCATGAAGCTCTCCGGAGAAATTTCCACCACTGTTTCCGGTTTGTCCGAAGGCATGTTCTGGGATTTCAAGGAAAAGAAAGTTTCTTCTGAACTCATGCAATATTACGGATTTGACAGTTCGTTTATACCAACCATCAAGCCCACATTTTCTGTTCAAAGCCACGTATCTTCTGACGCTGCCCAAATGCTGGGATTGAAAGCAGGGACGCCGATTGGTTATAGAGGTGGTGATCAGCCAAACAATGCCATGTCACTCAATGTTTTGAATCCGGGTGAAGTGGCATCAACAGCAGGAACTTCCGGTGTTGTATACGGTGTCAATGGTACTCCAAACTATGATCCACAATCGAGGGTGAATAGTTTTGCCCACGTGAATCATACAGCAGGTGTTCCCGGCATTAAAGACGAGGATACCCGCATCGGAGTATTGCTTTGTATCAACGGTACAGGTATTTTGAATTCCTGGATGAAACACAAGGTGGTGAGTGAAATGGATTATGCAGACATGAATGAATTGGCTGCAAAATCACCCATCGGATCGAAAGGTCTGTCCATCCTGCCTTTTGGAAACGGGGCAGAGCGCCTGTTGGGCAATGCCAATCCTGGCAGCTCCATTCATGGTCTGCAATTCAACACACATGGTCAGGCCGAATTGCTTCGTGCAGCTCAGGAAGGCATTGTGTTCAGCTTTGCTTATGGCATGGAAGTGATGAATGGCATGGGCATTGAAACCAAATTGATCCGTGCAGGCATGGCCAATATGTTTTTAAGCCCGATTTTCAGAAACACCCTGGCTGGTGTTACCGGTGCAACCATCGAATTGTATGATACGGATGGTTCAGTCGGTGCTGCCAAAGGTGCTGGGATTGGTGCTGGTATCTATACTTCACCATCAGAAGCATTTGCATCCCTTAAAAAATTAAGCTTCGTTGAGCCAATAGCTTCAGAGCATTCAGCTTACAGAGAAGCTTACGAACGTTGGAAATCTTATTTATAATACAATTAACCCAATCTATTAACTTTTACCAATTAAATTATGTCAAAAGAATTTTTCCCTGGCATTGGCCAAATCAAATTTGAAGGCAAGGAAAGCAAAAATCCAATGGCTTTCCATTACTACAATCCCAACCAAGTAATCATGGGTCGTCCCATGAAAGACTGGTTCAATTTTTCCATGGCTTGGTGGCACACCCTGTGTGCTGACGGTGGTGACCAATTCGGTGGTGGTACACAAGTACATCCATGGAATGGTGCTGCAGACAAAGTTCAGGCTGCAAAAGACAAATTGGATGCAGGTTTTGAATTTATGAAAAAAGTAGGTATTGAATACTACTGTTTTCACGATATCGACTTGGTTCAGGAAGCTGATTCTATCGAAGAATATGAAGCCAACTTGAAAGCCATCGTTGCTTATGCAAAACAAAAACAAGCTGAAACCGGCATCAAATTGATGTGGGGTACTGCCAATGTATTCAGCAATGCTCGTTACATGAACGGAGCCAGCACCAATCCTGATTTCGATACAGCTGCCCGTGCCATGTTGCAAATCAAGAATGCCATTGACGCGACCATCGAATTGGGTGGTAGAGGTTATGTGTTCTGGGGTGGTCGTGAAGGTTACATGAGCTTGCTCAACACCAACATGAAACGCGAAAAACAACACATGGGTACCATGTTGACCAAAGCTCGTGATTATGCACGTGCAAAAGGTTTCAAAGGCGTATTTCTGATTGAACCCAAACCAATGGAACCAATGAAACATCAATATGATGTTGATACCGAAACAGTTATCGGTTTCTTGAAACAATTTGGTTTGGAAAATGATTTCAAAATCAACATCGAAGTCAACCACGCTACTTTGGCTGGTCACACTTTCGAACACGAACTGCAGTGCGCTGTTGACGCAGGTATGTTGGGTTCTATCGATGCCAACCGTGGTGATTACCAAAACGGTTGGGATACCGACCAATTCCCTGTTGATTTGTACGAATTGGTACAAGCCATGCTCGTATTGTTGCAAGGTGGTGGTTTGCAAGGTGGTGGCACGAACTTCGATGCCAAAATCCGTCGTAACTCTACCGATTTGGACGATTTGTTCATTGCACACATCTCAGGAATGGATGC
>CAYYJF010000013.1:2851-40568 GCA_964472175.1 uncultured Bacteroidales bacterium
GAAAATTCACAAAAGACGACCGGGCGGGTTGACCGCTCGGTTCGTCCTGTGAAAAACATCATATTGTTAATTCCGGACGGATGTTCATTGGCAGTTTTATCGACCGCGCGTTGGTATCAATGGCTATTGGATCAAAATCGTCCATCTCTTTTCATTGACCCTTTTATTTGCGGAACTGTCAGAACATCTTCCTCCGATGCGCCCATAGGCGATTCTGCACCAACTACATCCTGTTACATGACAGGAGAATTATCACGTACAGGTCATGTGTCTACGTATCCCGAATCTTCTAAAGATGCGGATATTTTCACCATGGACCCTGATCGTGCTTATCAACCGTTGATGACCATTTTGGAAGCTTCGAAAGTGGTCAAAAAGAAAGCAACTGGTCTTGTTTTTACCTGTGAATTTCCTCATGCCACACCTGCCGATTGTTCCTCTCACGATTACAATCGCGGCAATTCAGCGAATATTTCAGCGCAAATGGTGTACAACCAGCTTGATTTTGTGGCCGGTGGTGGCGTTTCCTTTCTTTCCCCCGATTTAAAGCGCTTTTTGACTGACAAAGGATACACAGTGCAAATCAATGATGTTCGTTCGTTCAGGGCCTTCAATGGCCGCAAATTGTGGAGTCTGTTTGGACAAAAGGATATGCAGTATGATATGGATAGAAATCCGAATGAACAACCTTCTCTGGCTGAAATGACGAATCAGGCCATCAAAACGCTCTCCAAAAACGACAACGGCTTTTTCCTGATGGTAGAAGGCAGTAAAGTCGATTGGGCTGCCCATGCCAATGATCCCACAGGAATGGTTACCGAATATCTGGCTTTTGATGAGGCTTGCAAGGTTGCCTTGGATTATGCCAGAACAAACAAAAATACAGCTGTAATCGTTGTCCCCGATCATGGGAACAGCGGTATCAGCATTGGTACTTCCAGAATGGGTGGTTACGATAGGTTGAGTGCGAACCAGATTTTTTCGGGTTTGTTTAATTACAAAATGTCAGCAGCGGCATTGGCTCAGCGTGTCAATGCTGTACCTTTGATGCAAGGCCTGGATACGATTTTTAAATATACTTCTTTGCGTTTAAAACCAGAGGAGGTCGCTTTGTTGAACCAAGCCAGTGATTACAAATTCAGCCCGATTCCGGCTCAGGCAAGAAGAACTTCTTTAAGCTTACATTACACCCTGGGAAAAATTCTGTCTCAACATACCGGCATCGGTTTTACCACCAATGGTCATACGGGTGAAGAAGTGTTTTTGGCAGTGTATCATCCAAACGAAGACATCCTTAACGGTGTACGCTTCAATTTCGAGGTGAATGATTACATGTGTTCTTTGTTTGAAATGAAAGACCAATTGCCGGCATTGACCAATACTTATTTTGCCAAACACGATCAGGTTTTCAAAGGCTGTCAGATGTCGATTTTGGATGTGCCTTCCAAAAAAGTAAAACAACTGACTGTCAAAAAAGGAAATAATGAATTGGTTGTCACTCAAAATTCAAGCCAGGCGGTGGTCAACGGCCAAACAAAACAATTGTCCACAGTCGTGGTTTTTGTAGATAAGAATCAAACATTTTATCTCCCCGCTGATCTGGCTAAATTATTGAATTGATTTCATCGTTCAAGATCCTGATTTTTAATTCCAACCCCCACTTAAATCCACCCGGTTTTCCATTGGTGGAAATCACCCTGTGACAGGGAATTCCATAAAATATTCGG
Organism: uncultured Bacteroidales bacterium; assembly: GCA_964472175.1. Taxonomy (GTDB): domain Bacteria; phylum Bacteroidota; class Bacteroidia; order Bacteroidales; family UBA1402; genus UBA8389. Next base: position 4,579 of record CAYYJF010000013.1, read on the forward strand.
TTTGAAGCCAAGGCTGTACCCACTGCTCTACATGCATTGGGATGGCCAATCTGCTGTGCAATGGATCGATAGGTGGATGTTTCGCCCCTTTTTAACTGCTGAATGTTTCGCCAAACTTTCACCTGAAAAGACGTGCCGCACACATCAAATGGCGGGAAATCCGCGTTTTTATCAATTCCCAGGATAAATTGTCGATGTATTTCAACTTCTTGTTGTAGACATATCGATGCGGGAAATTGTTTCTGAAGTTTTTCTAGAGCCATTTGTTCCTGCATGGTGGGAAATGCCGCACATATTCCCTTTTCTGATGAAGCAACCAGCAGTTGTCCAAATCTGCATTGTTGCAAACTAAATTGGATAATCCGATTTGAAATTCGCTGTTTCATGTGCTTTTTTTTAATTTTGTCAGCGCAAATATGCAATTTTAAGATGTCAATTTGACGGCAACCATCAATCAAATTCAAAAATGGGATTAAATGTTTTAAAAGACAACTGGAAACACATTTCCATAGAAAAGTTAATCCTACTTTGGGGTTGGGCGATTTTCTTGAATTGCCTGCGCTTTTTCATGGTCAGGGTGGTGTCATTGAGCTATTTAACTTGCAAGATCTCGGAGTATCTGACCAATGGATTTGTGCTATTCGTACTCGTGTGGACAATTTTTGCCGTGATTGAAAACAGAAACACCTGGAACAAAAAGTTGTTGCATCAACTTTTGGCGATTTGGTTGGGTTGCGTGCTTTTGCAGGCTGGGGTGTATGTTGTTCAAATGCAGGTGTTTCACCATGTGATCTTTGAATTCCAACACACCCTGTTTATGCTCCTTGGTTCAGTCGCTGTTCTTTTAACAGGCCTGACATTGAAAAACAAATGGATGTTGATCGGTGGGGTTTTGTTTGTATTATTGACGTTTCTTTCTGCACTTTTTTCGCTCAAATATCAAATGGGATTGGAAGCTTTGGGATGGTTTGTATCCATCGTTGTTCCCGGTCATCATGCTTTAAGCATTGCTCGAAAGCCTTAAAAATAGTACCTTTGGGCACTTTTTTATACCATCAACATGATTTCTATAGACGGTTTATCTGTTGAATTCGGCGGTTTTACACTGTTCGATTCAATTTCTTATGTAGTCAACAAAAAGGACCGCATTGCTCTGGTCGGTAAAAATGGCGCCGGCAAATCCACCATGTTGGAAATTCTGGCTGGCATTCAACAACCCACCAGAGGCGGTGTCTCTAAGTCGGGTGATGTGACCGTCGGTTATCTGCCCCAGCATATGATTTGCAACGATGGCAGAACCGTGCTTGAGGAAGCCGAAACAGCCTTCAACGCCCTTTTTGAGCTTCAGAAAGAAATTGATAAAATCGGGATTCAATTGTCCGAAAGAACAGATTATGAATCCGATTCCTACCACAAGCTCATTGAGACTTTAACCCATTTGAACGAAAGGTTGTTGTTGTCCGATTTAAACAATTACAAAGCTCAGGTCGAAAAAACCCTGGTTGGTCTAGGCTTTCAAAAATCAGATTTTGGAAGACCAACCAATGAATTTAGTGGGGGCTGGAGAATGCGTATTGAACTGGCCAAATTGCTCTTACAACGACCGGATGTCATGCTGTTGGATGAACCGACCAATCACCTGGATATTGAATCCATTCAATGGCTGGAGTCGTTTTTGGCCAATCACAGCAATGCAGTAATTTTGGTTTCGCACGACAGAGCATTCATCAATGCCGTCACCAATCGAACCATCGAAATATCTTTGGGGAGAATCTACGATTTTAAAGTGCCTTACGATCAATATCTTATATTGCGGAAAGAGCAAAAAGAACAACAGATTCGTGCCTTCGAAAACCAACAAAAACTCATTCAGGACACAGAAGATTTTATTGAGCGGTTCAGGTATAAAGCCACGAAAGCGGTTCAAGTGCAATCCCGTATCAAGCAGTTGGAGAAAATTGACCGATTGGAAGTGGATGATGAAGATCGCTCTGCTTTGAGCTTGAGATTTCCACCGGCCCCAAGATCAGGATCATATCCCATCATCGCAGAGCATTTGCGTAAAGATTACGGTGTGCATACGGTTTTCAGCAATGTAAATTTAACCATTTCACGTGGTGAAAAAGTGGCCTTTGTCGGTAAGAACGGTGCCGGAAAATCCACCTTTGTCAAATGCATTTTAAATGAAATCGAATTTGCTGGCAGTTTGAAATTGGGGCATCAGGTTAAAATCGGTTATTTTGCTCAAAATCAGGCCAGTTTGTTGGATGAAAATGCCACCGTTTTTGAAACCATTGATCGGGTAGCGGTTGGAGACATTCGCACCAAAATCAGGGATATTCTTGGGGCTTTTATGTTTGGTGGTGAGGCTTCTGATAAAAAAGTCAAAGTGCTGTCGGGTGGGGAACGAAGCCGGCTGGCGATGATACGGCTTTTGCTGGAACCCGTCAATCTGTTGGTTTTAGACGAACCAACCAACCACTTAGACATGCGTTCTAAGGATGTGCTGAAAACAGCGATCAAAGATTTCGATGGAACCGTAATCGTGGTTTCTCATGACAGGGATTTCCTGGATGGTTTGGTTGAAAAGGTATACGAGTTTTCTGATGGGAAAGTTATAGAGCATTTGGGTGGCATTCAATATTTTCTGGAGAAAAAGAAAATGGATTCGCTCAAAGAAATTGAGATACAGCAACAGGTTGCAAAACAAAAGGTTGCAGAGAAGCCCATGACAGACAATCGGATGTCCTATGAAGCCAGAAAAGAGTATAACAAACAACTCAAACGATTGGAAAAAACCATAGAGTCGTGTGAAAGTGAAATTGACAGGCTGGAAAAGCAAGTTCAGCAAACCGTCACGATGATGGCCACCCCCGAAGGTGCAATGAATACAGCTTTGGCACAATTGCACGCAAAATCTGTCATAGAACTCGAAAGCCGCATGCAAGCGTGGGAGGACGCAAATCTAGAGTTAGAAACCTTGAAAAATCAGGCCTAAAATCCGTTTTAACATTCATTATCAAGTCTATAGCCCAAATATTGCCTGTCTGGCTGGGTTTAACAGACAAAAAAGGTATCTTTGCTATCCAATATGAAAAACATGGACATTTATCCGCTAAAATTCGAGCCGATTCTGAAACGTGTGTTGTGGGGAGGACAAAAAATTTGTGCTTTCAAACAATTGGAATGCCAATACGGTGACGTGGGTGAAAGTTGGGAGTTGTCTCAATTGCCAGGATCTGTGTCGGTTGTTTCAAATGGTGTGTATAAAGGGATGACCCTGAATGATTTGATTGATCAATTCGGACCAAACTTGTTGGGACAACGCATATTTAATCAGTTTGACGGAAGATTCCCGCTTTTGATTAAATTTATTGATGCAGCAGCCGATCTTTCGATTCAGGTTCATCCAAATGATGATTTGGCTTTACAAAGACATGGATGTCCGGGCAAATCGGAGCTTTGGTATGTGGTTGATGCTGAGCCTGGTGCAAAACTTGTTTCCGGTTTTAATTCAAATTTGACAGAGGAATTATACGAAAAGCACCTTCAACAAGGAACCATTGAAAGCGTGTTGAATGATTATCAGGTTTCTGCCGGTGACGTTTTTTACATTCCTGCAGGTCGGGTGCATGCCCTGGGTGCGGGGCTGTTTATTGTTGAAATTCAGGAAAGTTCAGACATCACGTATCGTCTGTATGATTACAATAGAAAAGATGCTCAGGGAAATCCCAGACAATTGCATACCGAATGGGCAAAAGATGCATTGGATTATCAGGCCGTTGATCAGGGAAAATTGGCTTATTCTAAGGACGATTCGGGTTTGGTTCCCATGGTTTCAACCAAGCATTTTATCATCAACCGGATGGCGCTCAAATCCTCGGAAACCATACAAAGAGATTTTTCCGAATTGGACTGTTTTGTGGTTTACGTTTGCGTTCAGGGTGAAGGAAGTCTTGTGTGCGCAGGTTTAAATTGTGCAATCAAAGCAGGTGAAACGTGCTTGATTCCCTCGACTTCAAAACAAGTGGATTTACATTCCAAAAATGGAATGATTCTATTAGAAACCTATCTTTAGTTCTGATTCTCATGCGTATATTTAGATTTCTATTGCTTTTATTTTCAACAGGATGCTTGTTTCTTTCTTGTCAAACAAAGCCCAAATCGGGTTATGTGGAGATTCCAACGGTCACCGAGCATGCTTTGTCCGGTGTTTACAATCTTTCACCCAAACATCCAACCACCAAAATATATTACGAAGAATTGGGTTCAGGTGAGCCTTTAATTTTGTTGCACGATCATGCATTGGATTGCCGGATGTGGGATGGTGTGTTCGCCAAATTAGCCAAGCAATTCAGAGTCATACGATACGATTTGAGGGGATATGGACATTCCGACAATCCTGAAGTTGGCTTTGGCTATTTACATGCCGATGACCTGAAAAATTTAATGGATGCTCTGCACATCCAAAAAGCACATGTTACTGGCGTTTCACTGGGTGGCATGACTTTGGCAGAGTTTGTTGCATTGTATCCGGAAAGGGTGCTTACAGCCACCATCGCATCAGGAGCATTGAGCGGGTTTCCCGATAGAACATTTGTTAAAAAGGAATTGGTTAAAATTTACAATGACACCATTTTTAAGCTGAAAAGATTGGATGTTGTAAAAAACCAGCAAAAAGGCATGGATTCTTTAAAAATGGAAATCAAAGGCGCCATGAAATATGCGAGTGGAAAAAAATACAGAAAAATTCGTCGGGGTTTATTTCAAATGATTGACGAATGGTCTGGTTGGCATTTGATGAACCCGGAGGTGGATGCCTTCATCGGTGCACAAGCCGATCAACTGCTCAAAGCGCAAAAGAAGCAACCGCCTGTTTTATTTCTGATAGGGCAATTTGATTCAAAACCCAGCAAAAAATCCATGCAGAGAATGGGCGCCATGTGCAAAGGTTCAGTCATTCAAATCATACCCAACTCCGGCAGATATATTCCAATGGAGTTTCCTAAGGCGTTTGTGAAGTTGCTGACAGAATTTGCGCGATCGCACAAAATATCAAAAGAAATCAAGTAAAATTTGTGTATTTTTACCTCCATTAAATTTCTCAACCAATGAATGAATTGTTTTCGATCGAAGGAAAAGTAGTTGTCATTACCGGAGGCAACGGTGTTTTGGGTCAGAGTATTTCTAAGTATTTAGCTGCCCAGGGTGCAAAATTGGCCATTTTAGGCAGAAAAGTGGAAACTGGTGAAAAGCTGGTGCAGGAAATCAAAGAACAAGGCGGTCAAGCCCGTTTTTTTGTGACCGATGTTTTGAATGTCGAAAAAGTTCAAGAAAATCTTCAGGATATTTTGAAAGAATATGGAAGAGTCGATTCCCTGATCAATGCAGCAGGAGGCAATATGCCTGGCGCTACCATCTCTCCGGAGGGCACCTTTTTTGATTTGAACCCGGAAGCGTTCAGAACGGTGCTGGATTTAAATTTGACGGGAACTGTTATTCCTTCTCAAGTGTTTTTAAAACCCATGGTTGAGCAAGGTGCAGGTACCATCGTGAATTTCACATCCATGGCTGCATTCAGACCGATGACCCGTGTTTGCGGGTATGCTGCTGCAAAAGCCGGCATCTCCAATTTTACCGCTTATATGGCCCACGAGGTGGCATTGAAATTTGGCGAAAAGTTCAGAGTCAATGCAGTTGCCCCGGGATTTTTTCTGACCGAGCAAAACCGTTTGTTGTTAACCGATGGAAATGGAAATTTAACCCAAAGAGGTCAGGATGTCATCAGACAAACACCGTTCAAACGTTTTGGTGAAGCGCAGGAGTTGTGCGGAACCATCCAGTACCTGATCAGTGATGCGTCAAAATTTGTTACCGGAACCGTTGCTGTCGTTGACGGCGGTTTCAACACCTTTGCCATGTAATTTAAATTCAATATGATGAAAAAACACGTTCTATCAAGTCTACTAGGGATTTCCTTGTTCGTGACTTCCTCTGTGCAGGCGTTGGAGTCTTTCAATATGCAAGATGTCCGACTCTTGCCCAGTGTATTTTTACAAGCCGAACAAACGGATTTGCGCTATATTATGGCCATGGATCCGGATCGTCTGTTGGCTCCTTTTTTGAGAGAAGCCGGATTGCAACCAAAAAAACAAAGTTATACCAACTGGGAGAATACCGGTTTGGATGGGCATATTGGTGGTCACTATATCACAGCGCTTTCACTCATGTATGTTTCTACCGGTGACAAAGATGTTTTGAACCGATTGAATTATATATTGGACGAACTGAAACGCGTTCAGGATGCCAATGGTGACGGCTACATCGGTGGTGTGCCGGGTAGTAAAGCCATGTGGGAAGAAATCAGAAGAGGCGATGTCCGTGGTTCTGGTTTCGGTTTGAACAATAAATGGGTGCCGCTTTACAACATCCATAAAACGTTTGCCGGTTTGCGGGATGCGTGGCTGTTGACCAAAAGCGAGAAAGCAAAAGATATGTTCATCAAGTTTTCCGATTGGATGGTTGAATTGACCAAAAATCTCTCGGATGAACAAATAAAAAATATGCTTAAGTCTGAACATGGCGGTTTGAATGAAGTGATGGCCGATGCGTATGCCATCACCAAGAATAAAAAATACCTGGATTTGGCACTAAGGCTTTCTGACAGGGTCCTGTTGGATCCGCTGGTTCAGCATCAGGACAAGTTAGACAACGTTCATGCCAATACACAAATTCCTAAAGTGATCGGATTTGAACGTATTTCGAGCCTTTCCCAGGACGCTTCTTTTCATGAAGCTGCAGATTTTTTCTGGAATCAGGTAGCCAACCACAGAAGTTGTGCCATCGGAGGTAACAGTGTACGCGAGCATTTCAACCCATTGACCAATTTCTCTTCCATGATGACCAGTGAACAAGGTCCCGAAACGTGCAATACCTACAACATGCTCAAATTGACCAAAATGTTGTTTGAACGTTCTGGAGATGAGAAGTATATGGAATATTATGAAAGGGCCATGTACAACCACATTTTATCGACTCAATTGCCGGAAAAAGGTGGATTTGTTTATTTCACTCCCATGCGTCCCGGACATTACCGTGTATATTCACAGCCTCAAACCAGTTTTTGGTGTTGTGTGGGTTCAGGTATTGAAAACCATGCAAAATACAATGAATTGATTTATGCCCACGACAAAGGCAATTTGTACGTGAATTTGTTTGTGCCTTCTACCCTGCAATGGAAAGAAAAAAACATGGTGGTCACTCAGACAAACAAATTCCCGGACGAAGCACAGACCCAATTTGTGATTGAAGCCAAAAAGGCTGTTAAAACGACCATTTTCTTCAGGTGCCCGGAATGGGTGGTAGAGAACGGTTACTCCATTACGGTGAACGGAAAAAAAGTAGCTTTAACACAAAAACCCGGTTCGTATGTGGCGGTGAATCGCATATGGAAAAATGGAGACCGTGTCGTGGTTGAAATACCCATGAAAATTGTTTCAGAAAAATTGCCCGATCAATCCAATTATGTTGCATTTTTGAAAGGCCCTATCGTTATGGCCGCCAAAACAGATGCCTCAGAAATGAAAGGTTTGTTTGCAGACGATAGCCGCATGGGACATTCCCCATCAGGTCGTCAAATACCTCTGAATGAAATGCCAAAATTGGTCGCTTCCAATCAGGATTTGGCCAAATTTGTAAAACCAGTATCAGGGAAGAATTCTACTTATACCATCGCAGATCTGATTTATCAGAACAAATTCAAAACATTGGAATTAATTCCGTTTTATAGTTTGCATGAGTCCAGATATGTCATATATTGGCCGGTAGAAACCCCCGAGAACATTAAAAAAGCAGAGGAAGAGCAAGCCAAAATTGAAGCGGAAAAACAACGTATAAGCAACTTGACAATCGATTGGATTCAGCCTGGAGAACAACAGCCTGAGTCAGATCATTTTATTGAGTTCTCTGAATCATCAACAGGTGTCAGTTTTGATAGACACTGGAGAGATTCAAAAGGCTGGTTCTCTTATCAAATGAATGATAAAAACAAAGTGGCCGACCGATTGCAAATTACCTATGCCGCGCAAGACAGAAACCGGAAGTTTAAAATTAAAGTGAACGATCAATTGCTGGCTGAAGTTTCTCTCGAAGGGGAACGCAGAAATGGATTGTATGCGGTGGATTATGCCATTCCTGCTGCCTTGGTTCAAGCTTCAAACGGCGTGTATCGTGTCCGTTTTGAAGCAGTAAGCGGCTCGTCAGTGGGTCGGATTTTTGAAGTTAGATTGTTGAAGAAAGATAAATAAAATGAGACATGGTTTTATTAGGATAGCCGCAACCTTTTTGTTGTGTCTATTCATTGGGGTCGTTCATGCCGAAACCGGTCATGAGTTATGGTTGCGTCCTCAGGCTGTGAAAGTTGTCCGCATTGAAATTAATGCCAAGTCACAGACTGCAGAGATTGCTCGTCAAACCCTCATCAATGGATGGAATGGTGCAGATAATGCTGTGGTTCGATTGTTGAAAAAGAAAGACAAGCAAATCAAAGGCGACGGGTATAAACTGTCAACGGATATGGTACAGGCGAATACGGATCTGGGGCTCTTGTACGGGGTGTATGAGATGCTCCGTATGCAACAATTGAGTGGATCTGTAAAGCCCGGTGTGTACAATCCGGATTTTGAAAATAGAATTCTCAACCATTGGGACAACCTCGATGGAACCATTGAACGCGGTTATGCTGGTCATTCCATTTTTTGGCGTGACGATCAGGCCTATGACAATATCTCCGACAAAGACATTCAGCTATGGAAAGATTATGCCAGGGCAAATGCTTCCATCGGCATCAATGGAACGGTGCTCAACAATGTGAATGCCAAACCGGAGGCCTTAACGCTTCCTGTTCTAAAGCGTGTGAAAGCCATCAATGACGTGATGCGCCCCTATGGCGTCAAGGTGTATATGTGTATCAATTTTTCATCTCCTGCTGAGTTGGGAGGATTGAAAGATTCAGATCCACTGAACCCTGATGTTCAGAATTGGTGGAAAAATAAAGTGAAAGAAATCTATCAAATGATTCCGGATTTTGGTGGTTTTCTGGTCAAAGCCAACAGTGAAGGTTTGCCCGGACCTCAGGATTATGGCAGAACCCATGCGGATGGTGCCAACATGTTGGCAGATGTCTTAAAACCCTATGGTGGTATTGTCATGTGGCGTGCCTTTGTCTATGCTTCGAACAGCCCCGATCGTGCCAAGCAGGCCTACGATGAATTTATAAAATTGGATGGTCAGTTTCGCGACAATGTCTTGATTCAGATCAAGAACGGCCCCATCGATTTTCAGCCCAGAGAGCCTTTCAGCCCATTATTTGGTGCCATGAAAAAAACATCCATCATGGCTGAATTGCAAGTGACACAGGAGTATTTGGGTCATTCCTTCCAATTGGTCTATTTGGCTCCTATGTGGGAAGAATTTTTCAAAAGTGAAACCTATCAATATGGGCAGGGAAGCACCGTTGCCCGTTGTACAGATGGAAGCTTGTCCAAACAGCCCATTTCGGCGATAGCCGGGGTCGCAAACATCGGTTTGGATGAAAATTGGTGCGGACATACTTTTGCGCAATCCAATTGGTATGCTTTTGGTCGTATGGCATGGAATCATACTTTGTCTTCCAAAGAAATTGCCGATGAATGGCTGAAACTGACCTTTATGCGTTCACAAAATGATCTTCAGGATGCCGCTTGGAACCAGCATTTTTACACGCCAATCAAACAAATGATGATGGATAGTTGGGAAGCATGCATTGATTATTCTATGCCATTAGGTCTGCATCATATTTTTGCCGGTGTGCATCATTATGGTCCAGGCCCCTGGTATGCACCTGAGGGTATGCGTGTTGATTGGACACCTCCTTATTACCACAAAGCCGATAAAGTAGGGCTTGGCTTCGACCGTACAAAAACGGGTTCAAATGCCATTTCTCAATATATGCAACCGCTGGCCGATCAGTTTGGTAGCATTGAAAAATGCCCGGAAAATTTGATTTTGTTTTTCCACCATGTTCCCTGGAATTATCAAATGAAAAGTGGAAAAACCTTTTGGAATGAGCTGTGCTACACCTACGATAGGGGTGTTAGAAAAGTGCGTGAATTTCAGAAGACATGGGACAAATCTCAACCTTATGTAGATGCTGAACGATTCGCTTTGGTTCAAAGCCGTTTGCGCAGACATTACAGAGATGCCCAGATATGGAAGGACGGTTGTCTGCTTTATTTTCAACAGTTTAGTAATCAACCCATTCCTTACGAACTGGAGCGCCCGGTCTATGATTTAAAAGATGTACAAGCCATTGATTTGGGTTGGGATCATCACAATTAATCGTTTATAGGGAAAATAGTTTGTTTTTAAGGATTAAAATGTAAATTTGCCCGACCTTATAAAAAACAATCATAATTAGACCATATGGAAAAAACATCTCAATCGGCATTAAATGCCAAAGGGTTCTACAAATTGTCTTTGTTTCAAAGAATTGGATTTGGATCAGGGGATTTGGCCCAGAATCTTATTTATCAAACAGTAGCAACCTATTTGCTATTTTTCTATACCAATGTGTTTGGCATTTCACCGGGAGCTGCGGCTTTCATGTTCTTAATTGTTCGATTGGTGGATGTCCTATGGGATCCTTTTGTCGGAGCATTTGTTGATAAGCGAAATCCCAAAATGGGGAAATACCGTGCCTATTTGATTTTGGGTGGTATTCCATTGACAGGTCTGGCTATTTTGTCTTTTTGGAACGGATTTTCAGGTCAACTGTGGTATGCTTATATTACCTATGTAACGCTGTCATTGAGTTATACCCTGGTCAATGTGCCTTATGGCGCTTTGAATGCATCATTAACCCGTGATACGGATGAAATAACCAAGCTGACTGCAACCAGAATGTTTATGGCAAATTTGGGTGGCTTGGCCGTTCAATTCGGTGTCCCTGCGTTGATTCAACATTTCTCACCCAACAACGACTGGTCTAAACCTGCCGCATCCGGTGTTTGGTTTGCTGTGATGAGCGTGTATGCCGTGATCGGTTTTGCATTGTTGTTCTTCTGCTATACCCAGACCAAAGAACGTGTGGTGATGGATCAAGACAAAACGGATACCGTAAAATATTCGGATTTGTTTACCGAATTTGTTCGCAACAAACCTTTGCGTGTATTGGCCTTCTTTTTTATTACCGCATTTGCCATGATGGCTGTAGGTAATTCTGCTTCTGCCTATTACATGCAATACAATGTTGGACATGCCGAATCGTTGCCGCTCTTTAATGCGCTTGGTTCAATTCCTGCGTTCATATTTATGCCTTTGGTTCCTGCCATTAAAAGGGCTATTGGGAAGAAAAATATGTTCTATGTTTTCCTGACGGTTGCCATTATTGGTATGGCCATGCTTTATGTCATTTCAACGGTTCCATCTCTGAAAAATGAACTGTGGTTGATTTACATTGCACAATTTGTGAAATCTACCGGTATTATTGTCGCCACTGGTTATATGTGGGCATTGGTTCCTGAAGTTATTTCATACGGCGAATGGAAATCTGGAAAACGTATTTCAGGCGTTGTGAATGCTTTGACTGGTATTTTCTTCAAAGCTGGTTTTGCTTTGGGTGGTGTTATCCCAGGTATCGTGTTGACAATGACTGGCTTTGATGCCAAAATGGCTGAACAATCAGCCTATGCACAACAAGGTATTTTGTGGTTGGTGGTCGTTATTCCGGCTATTTTGCTCTTGCTTGCCATGTTTATCATTTCAAAATATGAATTGGAAGATGACAAGATTGACCAGATCAACCGTGAGATTGAAGACAGAATTATGAAATAATATTTTTGAATGATTATGGAAACCAAATATTTAGTGCCGAATGATTATATGGCTGACCCTTCAGTCCATATCTTTGAAGGAAAATTATACATTTATCCGTCACATGACAGGGAATCTGGAATTCCTGAAAATGACAACGGTGATCATTTTGATATGAATGACTACCATGTGTTTTCAACCGATGATATTGAAAATGGCACATTGACAGATCATGGTGTTGTTTTGAAAGTTGCCGATATTCCTTGGGCAGGCAGACAATTATGGGATTGCGATGTGGCTTTCAAAAATGGCAAATACTACATGTATTTTCCATTGAAAGACAGAAATGACATCTTCCGTTTGGGTGTTGCCATCTCAGACAAACCTTATGGCCCGTTTATTCCTCAGCCAGATCCCGTAAAGGGAAGTTACAGCATTGATCCTGCTGTATTCCTTGCACCTGATGGTGCGCATTACATGTATTTTGGCGGATTGTGGGGTGGGCAAATGCAACGTTACAAAGACAACAAAGCTTTGGAATGTGCTTACTTGCCGGAAGGAGATGAATTGGCATTGCCTTCAAGAGTCGTTAAACTCACCGAAGACATGCTCGGTTTTGCTGAAGAACCCAAACCCATTGTTATTTTAGATGAAGATGGTGAACCAATGAAAGCCGGACAAACTGAAAAACGTTTTTTCGAGGCTTCATGGATGCACCTCTATAATGGTCGTTATTACTTTTCCTATTCAACAGGTGATACACACAATTTGTGCTATGCCATAGGCGACAATCCGTATGGACCATTTACCTATCAGGGTGTCATCCTAACTCCTGTGGTTGGCTGGACTACACACCATTCCATTATTGAATACAAAGGAAAATGGTATTTGTTTCACCATGACAGCGTACCTTCCGGTGGCAGAACTTGGTTGAGAAGCCTGAAAGTTGCTGAATTGAAGTATGACGAAAATGGTCGCATCGTGACCATCGATGGTGGAGGGGAGTAGCTTTACAACCTTTTGACTGAAATGTTTTGAGGCTGTCTTGGGTATAAAACCAAGGCAGCTTCGCTTTTTTTAACCCCCGTTTTTTTATACCTTTGCGGCGGTTTTCAAAGATTTATTTGAGTTTGATTAAAGGTAATTGATTGAAGTATGGAAAAGACCTGGCGTTGGTTTGGAAAGAATGACAAAATCACCCTTTCCATGTTGAAGCAAATTGGTGTTGAAGGCGTAGTTACAGCCCTTCATGACATTAAAAATGGCGAAATTTGGACGGTGGAAGCCATCACCGACATGAAGACTTACATTGAATCGCATGGACTAAGATGGTCTGTTGTTGAAAGTTTGCCCGTAAGCGAAGCCATTAAATATGCGGGTCCTGAAAGGGATGCATTGATTCAAAATTATAAAATCAGTTTGGCCAATCTGGCAAAATGTAACATCAAAACGGTTTGTTACAATTTTATGCCGGTACTGGACTGGGCTAGAACAGATTTGGAATTTCCCTTTGAAAACGGTACAAGCAGTTTGTATTTTGATTGGGCTGAATTTGCTTATTTTGATTGCCATGTTTTAAAACGCGAAAATGCCCGTACCGATTTCTCCAATGACGTGTTGGTCAGAATGGACGCCATTGCCGCGAAGGCAACACCGGAACTTGACCGCAAGCTGGTAGAAAATGTCATCATCAAAACACAAGGGTTTGTCAACGGAGCAATGACTGGAAAAGAGTTGGATCCTTTGGCCACTTTCAGGGATTTGTTGTCTTTATACAAAGGCATTGACAAAGAGGCATTGCGCAGCAATTTAAAATACTTCTTAGAAGCAGTGATGCCTGTTTGCGACGAATGGGACATTAATATGTGTATTCACCCCGATGATCCCCCATATCCAATTTTAGGCTTGCCCAGAATTGTCCGTTCGATAGAAGATATTGAGTGGATCTATCAGGCCGTTGACAATTTTCACAATGGATTTACCTTTTGTGCCGGTTCGTTAAGCGCCGGAATACACAACAATGTACCAGAAATGGCCAAAAAATTGGCACATCGCGTTCATTTTGCGCATTTAAGAAGCTGCGAAATCAAACCCAATCTGGATTTTGTTGAAGCACCGCATTTGGGTGGGAGAGCCAACTTGATTGAACTTGTAAGAACCTTTGAAGCAGAAGATCGTAACATACCGATGCGTGTAGACCATGCACCGCTGATGTTGGGTGATGAAAAAATGGGTTACAACGCAGGTTATTCCTTCCACGGAAGAATGCTGGCACTTGGCCAGGTTGAAGGCATGATGGCCGTTGTGAAAGATGAATTGTCCAAAAAATGATGGATTGATCCCATTCATTTTTTTGGATTAATAAGTTGTATACAATGGTAAAAGATGTAGATTTGTAAAACAAATATACAGAAGATACTCATGAAACACTTTACTCACTTAAAAACCCTGATCGTTTTCGGTTTGATGTTTTTGGCTACAACAGCGATGGCTGCAGATAAAAACTTTTATGTTTTTCTATGTTTGGGACAATCCAATATGGAAGGCTATCCTGGTACCATTGAGGAACAAGATAAAACCGTTGACCCAAGATTTCAGGTTTTGGCTTCAGCCAATAATTCCGGATTAGAAAGGGTGACAGGCAATTGGTACCCTGCAGTCCCACCGCTTTGCCGCTTCAACTCAGGATTGTGCCCTGCTGATTATTTTGGCCGTACACTGGTTGAAAATTTACCAAAAAAAATTAAAGTTGGCGTTATTAACGTTGCGATTGGTGGTTGTAAGATTGAACTGTTTGATCCAACTCAAGCCGAAACCTACTTAAAAACTGCTCCCAACTGGATGTTGTCTTCTGTGAAAGAATACGACAACAATCCTTATGCCAGATTGGTTAAAATGGCCAAGTTGGCACAAGAAAAAGGTGTCATCAAAGGCATTTTGTTGCATCAGGGAGAATCCAATGTCAATGATCCTGAATGGACGAAAAAAGTGAAAAACGTTTATGACAATTTGATGAAAGATTTGGGCCTGGATTCAAAAGAAGTGCCATTGTTGGCAGGTGAAGTTGTGAACGCAGATCAGGGCGGTGTTTGTGCAGGTGCAAACGCAATGATTGCCCAATTGCCAAGTGTTATTCCAAATTCTTATGTAATCCCATCCAATGGTTGTACTGATGGAAGGGATAATTTGCATTTCAATGCAGCCGGCTACAGGGAACTTGGTAAAAGATACGGATTGCAAATGATGAAATTACTTCAAAAATAACGAGCGTTTCTTTAAAAAAAAAGAATGGGTGATACAAATCGTTTCACCCATTCTTGCAAGTAACCTACTGAAAACCAGAAAACCTTAAATTTTGCTATGAAAAAATTAGAAAACAAATTGGTGGTTGTTTGATTTGATGTATATTGAAACGCTTTTCATCTGATACATTTTTTCAACCTACAAATTCATCATTATGATGGTATTTGTTCTGTATGGTTTAACTTGTAGAAAAAAAAATCACTGTTTTTTGCTCATTCTATAAACATCCTGCCATGAATCTAAAAAAAAGCAAGCGTTATTTTTCTTTTATGTGTTTGATTGCGACTACTGTTTCATTACAAGCGCAGGAACGCATTCCTTTATATTCCACAGATATCCCAAATTCCAAATCGCTACAAACAACTGCTGTTGTTGAGGAAATGTCTCAGGGTATGTATCGCAAATCAACTGTGCCAATGATGGAAGTGTATCTTCCTGAAAAAGAAAAAGCAACAGGCGCCGCTGTCTTGATTTGTCCTGGTGGTGCCTATGGCGTGATTGTTTACCAGGGTGAAGGTCAAAGTACTGCCAAAAGATTTGCGGAAAATGGCATTGCGGCATTTGTATTGAAATACAGACTTCCGAGTGACGAATATATGGCCAATAAAGCCATTGGTCCCCTTCAGGATGCGCAACAAGCCATCAAGCTGATTCGTGAAAATGCTACCAAGTGGGGTGTTGATCCTCAAAAGGTGGGTGTAGCTGGTTTTTCTGCCGGTGGCCATTTGGCATCTTCCCTGGCAACACATTACGACAAGAGCTACATCAACAATTCCAACAATACCAATCTGAGACCTGATTTCCAAATCTTAGTGTATCCGGTTATCAGCATGAAAAAAGAGTTGACACATGCCGATTCCCGAAAAAATCTTTTGGGAACACAGCCTTCTGAGGAATTGGTGAATGATTTTTCAAACGAAACCAGGATTGTGGCCAATGCTCCTCAGGCCTACATCACCCATACAGCCGATGATCAGGTTGTTGATGTGGACAATAGCATTTTGTATTTTGAAGCGCTTCGCAAAAATAGAGTACCGGTAGAAATGCATATTTATCCAAAAGGAGGTCACGGTTTTATCTTTTCCAGACCCAATTGGATGGTTTCATTGATGGAATGGATGAAGGCTTCGAAAATCGTACAATAATCAATCCCAATTGCGCACCCTCCATTAAACCTATTTGGGCGATGTTGGTCTAAAAACGTATAACAAAAACCACTATGAAGAACCATTTTTTCAAACCATCGGGGAAGTCTATGCATTTTTTTCTTTTCCTGATGATTTTTACTGTAATGATCTCCTCCTGTGCTGCAACAAAAAAAGTGACTTTTCACAAAGGAGCGTATAAAAACGTTTTCTTAGAAGCCGGATACAAGAAAACAGACATTGATCAAAAAGTTCAAAAAGCATATACGGATTTATTTGAAGGCCCCAACAGAATTTATTTTGAAGTAGGCGATAGCATGGGCTATGTTTCTGATTTGAAAAACAGAGATGCCAGAACCGAAGGCTTGTCATACGGCATGATGGTCGCTGTGCAATTGGATAAAAAGGATGTATTTGACCGTGTTTGGCGTTGGTCGAAAAAATATGCGCAGCATCAGAGTGGCCCAAGAGAAGGTTATTTTGCCTGGAGTCTAAATCCACAGACAGGACGTCAGAATTCAGCAGGATCGGCTTCAGACGGTGAATTGTATTATGTGACGGCTTTGTTGTTTGCCTCCAATAGATGGGGAAATGATACAGGCATCAACTACTATGGTGAAGCCAGAAGAATTTTGGATGCCATGTGGAAAAAAGATGGCACAGGAAATATTTTCCACCTCATCAATTTGGAGCACAAAATGATCACATTTGTACCTGAGGGTGGTAGTTATAACTGGACGGATCCATCCTATCATTTGCCGGCATTTATGGAAATTTGGGCTGAATATGCCAAAGATGGCCATGAGCAATTTTATAAGGATTGTGCAGATTCTGCCAGGTCTCACTTACATAGAGCATGCAATCCTGTGAATGGCCTGAATGCCGACTATACCGACTTTAATGGAAAACCAAGAGGCATGGGTAGAACACCTGGTGCATTCAGGTATGATTCATGGAGGGTGCCGATGAATATAGCCATGGATTATTTGTGGTATGGAAAAGACAAAGTGTGGCAGGAAAAATATGGAAGCGCATTTCAGGGTTTCTTAAGAACTAGAGGTATTGATACTTTTGAAGATCAATTCAATGTAGATGGCAGTTTGCCTGCTCAGAATGAAATATTGGGTGCAGGAGGTTTTAAAAAGTTGAGACATTCAATCGGATTGATTTCTACTGCTGCAACGCTTTCTGCCATGAAGGGAGTAGATCCAAAGTATGACTTTGTGCATGCTTTGTGGAACGCAAAATTAGAGCCTTATGAAGATGGCTATTTTGATCCTTATTATGATGGCTTGTTGTATCTCTTTGGTCTGATGCACCTGAGTGGAAAATATCAAATCATTACCCCGACTGTTTCAAAATAATATGGTGGTTTGCCGCCCTCACTTTTAATCGTTCGTAAAAACATGAAAAAGCTATTAATGGGAGTTCTTTCAGCTATCCTTTTGCAATCTGTGGTATCTACTGTCGATGCTGCCAAAGAAAAATTGGTTTATCCATCGTTTTTAACGTTTACAAATCCAGTTATTCCGGGGGATCATCCTGATCCGACTTTAACCAAAGTTGGGGAAGATTTTTATACTGCCGGCTCCTCCTTTAATCCAACTCCCATCATTTACCATTCAACCGATCTGGTTCATTGGAGGGCCATTGCAAAACCTGTCAGTGCCTCATGGGAACAGTATGGTGATAGAAATGGTCAAGGATGCTGGGGCGGACATTTGATTCAGTACGATGGCATGTTTTGGTATTATTTTTCAAGAGGTGGATCCATGTATTTTGCCAAATCTAAAAAGATTGAAGGACCTTGGGAAACTCCCGTTAAAGTGAAGGAGCCAACAGGGGCATTGCCTTATACCATGGGTTATGACAACTCAGTTTTTGTGGATGACAATGGGAAATGGTATTTGGTCGTAAAAAATGGCCAGGCAAACAATGGTATTGTCGAATTGAACAAAGAAGGACAACCCACAGGTGTGGTGTACAATTTGAAATGGTTGAATCCAGCACCAAAATATCCTTTCAGTTGGGCTGAAGGTCCGGTCATGTGGAAAGAAGGTGGTTATTACTATTATTCTTTTGCAAAAAATGTATCTGGAGGTCAATGGGTGATGCGTAGCAAAACGATGACTGCAGACTCGGCTGCATGGGAAATGCAGGGCTATTTCTTCAATGAAGAAGATCCGCTCAAAAAAACGGCGATTTTTAATACGCCAAACCATGCCTCACCGGTGGTGAAGATTGCCGATGGCACCAATTGGGTCGTATCTCAAAGCTATGCAGAAAATGAATGGAAAGGTCATGGCAGACAAGGGCTCCTGACTCAAGTGAAATATGTAAATGGCAAACCGATTTCTCAATATCCTGCCAACATTGTTTTAGAAGCTCCAAAATTGCCGAACAAACTCCAGATTTCCTGGATGGTTCCAAAGTCAGACTTTTTCGATGAAAAAACCATACATCCTGAATGGTCACACATTGGTTATACCTCAGATACGACCGTAAATTTCAAGAAACGTCTTGGTTGGCTTTTCTTGCAACCTAAGGTGAGAATGGATACGGTTTATAAAAATGGTCAAATAGATACCATCATTAAGGTGGTGAAATCCAATACATTGACTAAAATTGAAGGAGAAAAAAATTACAGCATGATGACCCGTGTTGATTTCTCTGCACTCTCCATTGGAGCACAGGCCGGATTGCAGGTTTTGTGTAGCAATGAAAGAGATAAAGTGCGCTTGTATATCACCATGGACTCTTCCAAAAGACAAGTCATTTGTTTTTCGGACGGTGTGAATACCGTTTCTGTCAATAAACCCGGTCGTGGCATTCTTTGGTTGAAAATTGTTAGGGTAAATCACTTATTGAGTGGATATTACAGCTATGATGGAACAAACTGGACCGTAGTTGGTAAAGGTATTTCTGCAAAGAAAATTGATGCAACAGCTGCCGGATGGGTTGGTACACGTATTGGGATATACGTAGAAAATCAAGCTGCTTTGTTTGATTTATTTATTTACCGGGATGCTTATACACCCATCATGGCAGGTTGGCCGGCCAATAGAAATGGTGTCGAATGCGCAGTCAGTGAAAACGAATCGCTCCTGAAAAGTATTGACAACAACGATTGGGCAATGTATGCCGGCGTTGAATTTGGCGGACATGATAATTATTTGAAAACTCCCAAATATATTGAATTTAATGCTGCGTGTACTACTCAGGGAGGACTTGTAGAAATTTGGTTGGATGCAATTGATACCGGCAAGAAAATTGGTGAATGTGAAATAGGAAATACCGGTGCTATGGATCAGTATCAAACATTCAGAACAAAAATCAAAAAAGCTGAGGGCGTTCATGATGTTTATATCCGTTTCAAAGGAGAAAAGGATATGTTTGTTCTAGAATCCATGGTGTTCTCTGTTGAGTAATGATTAAATATTGAATATCATGGGTCTACGCTCTAAAAGGTTGCTTGCAGCCCTGTTGTGTATTGCTGCTTTTTTGCCTTCAGCCTTTGCTGTTGATGGCTCGGAATTATGGCTTGCCCTCAAATCGACCAATAAGGTAAGGGTTCAGTGCCCAAAAGGAAATCAAATGATTGATCTTGCCAAAGCTGAATTGGAAAACGGTTGGGCCGGTCAAATGAATGGCACGGTTGTGCTCAAAATTCAGAAGGACGCCAAATTAAAACACGATGGGTTTAGATTGGATTCCATGGAAATAACATCGCCCTCTCCAATCGGACTTTTGTATGGAGCCTTTGATTTCCTCAGAAGACAAAGAATGGGCGAAAGTACATCAAATGTGGTTTCCAACCCTTCGTATCAATTGCGTTTGTTGAATCATTGGGACAATCAAAATGGCAGTATTGAAAGAGGATATGCAGGAAAATCTATTTTCTGGAAAGGTCAGAATGCATTCGATGTGACATCTGAAGAAAAAGCCAGATGGAAAATGTATGCGCGGGCAAATGCCTCCATTGGCATCAACGGTGCAGTATTAAACAATGTAAATTCCAACCCAAGCATTCTGGATCCGAAATTTTTAAAACGTACTGCCGAAATCGCTGAGGTGCTTAGACCGTATGGCGTAAAAGTCTATTTGAGTGTCAATTTTTCATCTCCTGCACGTTTGAGTGGTATGAAAACATCAGATCCTTTAGATCAAAATGTGATTAACTGGTGGAAAGCAAAAGTTGAAGAAATATATCATTTGATTCCTGATTTTGGCGGTTTTTTGGTGAAGGCAAATAGTGAAGGCCAACCAGGACCACAAGATTACGGAAGAACACATGCCGATGGTGCAAATATGCTGGCAGACGCTTTGAAGCCTCATAAAGGTGTTGTCATGTGGCGCGCTTTTGTCTACAATCCAAACGATGAAGACAGGGCGAAACAAGCTTATAATGAGTTTGTTCCTCTGGATGGAAAGTTCAGAGACAATGTTATTGTACAGGTCAAAAATGGCCCCATTGATTTTCAGCCAAGAGAACCATTTAATCCATTGTTTGGGGCAATGAAACAAACGGCCATTATGCCCGAACTTCAAATTACACAGGAATATTTAGGATTCAATCACCAATTGGTCTATTTGTCGCCCTTGTGGGAAGAGTTTTTGCAAAGTGATACGTATCAGAAAGGCAAAGGAAGTACCGTTGCCAAATGTACCGACGGGAGGCTTTTCTCAAACAAATTGACCGCCATCTCAGGCGTTTCTAATATAGGTTTGGATACGAGCTGGTGCGGCAATATTTTTGCACCCTCCAATTGGTATGCTTTTGGTCGTTTGGCCTGGAACAATGAATTGACAAGTAAGCAAATAGCCTGTGAATGGTTGAGACAAACATTTGAAAGCAGTCTGTACCCGAATTTTTCCAAAGGCTTTGTAGATCCTGTATCCAAAATGATGTTGGAAACCAGAGAAGCGACCGTGAATTATATGATGCCTCTCGGATTACACCACATCTTTAGCTCAAACGAGCATTATGGCCCAGGTCCCTGGTATGGTCCGACAAGGGTCAGAAAAGACTGGACTAGTTTGTACTATCACAAAGCCGACAAGTTTGGTATCGGATTTGACCGGACATCCTCTGGTAGCAATGCGGCTTCCCAATACAACAAACCACTCTCAGACGTTTTTGCTGATGTGAAGCAATGTCCGGAAAATCTGTTGTTATGGTTCCATCACGTTCCCTGGAATTATAAAATGTCCAGTGGTCGAATTTTATGGGATGAACTATGCTTGAAATATCATACCGGAGTCAATCAGGTGCGCGGTTTTCAGCGTGTTTGGGATCAAATGAAACCCTTTGTTGATGAGGCGCGATTTGTAAGTGTTCAAAAACTATTACGCAGACATGTTCGCGATGCCCAGATTTGGAAGGATGCTTGTATGTTGTATTTCCAACGATTCAGCAAAATGGATTTCCCGTTCGAAGTCGAACGTCCCATCTACGATTTGGATTTTCTGATGCAAATGAACACCCTGCAACCTTTGAATCTGAATGTGCGTACAATGCCCACAGTCGGAGGTAGATCAAATATTCTACCAACTAGAAATCAAACAATTAATCCATAATTTTTATGAAAAAAAGCATTTTACTTTCCGTGTTATCTCTAGTGGTTTTCGTTACGGATGCCCTGGCGCAAAACACTTTAAGGGAAGCAACCAAAGGAAAATTCCTGATGGGGGTTGCCATCAATACCCGTCAACATGATGGAAGCAATCCCGTAGAAGAAGCCATCATTGCCAATCAATTTAGTGCGATTGTGCCTGAAAATTGCATGAAAAGTGGAGAAATTCAAGTCGAAGAAGGCAAGTTTAACTTTGAAGATGCAGATAGATTTGTCGCCTTTGGTGAAAAAAACAATTTAACCATGACCGGTCACTGTCTCGTCTGGCATTCACAGCTTCCAAGATGGTTCACCGTTGGACCTGATGGAAAACTTGCCAGTCCTGAGCTGTTGAAAGCACGTATGAAAACGCATATCAATACCGTTGTAAAAAGGTATAAAGGAAAATTGAAAGGATGGGATGTTGTCAACGAAGCCTTTGAAGACAATGGAACCTATAGAAACAGTGCATTTTACAGAATCCTTGGAGAAGAATTCATTCCGTTGGCATTTCAGTATGCCCATGAAGCCGATCCCAATATCGAATTGTATTACAATGACTACAATATGTACAAAGCATCCAAGTGTGACGGCGTCATTGAAATGGTTAAAAAATTAAAAGCCAGAGGTATCCGTATCGACGCTGTTGGCATGCAAGGCCATATGGTCATGGGATCTCCTACAGTTGAGGAAATGGAAGCCAGCATCGTAAAATTAGGTGCAGCCGGTGTTAAAGTCATGATTACAGAGTGGGATATTTCTATTCTTCCCCGTGAAAACAACCGTACCAGTGCCAACATTTCTGACAACATGGGGTATGCCCAAAGCATGGATCCCTATAGAAATGGTGTGCCTGCTGAAGCCATGACACAATGGAATAAGCGTATGACGGATATGTTCTCCTTGTTTTTGAAACATGCCGATGTGATTGATCGTGTGACCGTTTGGGGATTGGGTGATGCTACCACCTGGTTGAATAATTTCCCGGTCCGTGGAAGAATGGATTATCCCATGTTGTACGATCGTCAAATGAAGCCAAAAGCCGTGATTCAACAAATGATTGATTTGGCTAAAAAAGCAAAATGATTTCAATCAAGCCATCCAGTGGTTTGCATGCTTACCTCTGGATGGCACCATAAATTCGAATACCATGAAAAAAATAATCTTAGGACTGGCCGGTATCCTGATGGCCGGTGTTGCTTTCGCTCAGAATCCTTTAATTACCAATCAGTTTACTGCCGACCCAACCGCCCGTGTTTTTAACGGGAAAGTGTATGTCTATCCTTCTCACGACATTCCAACACCTGCCGATAAACCCAATTTGAGAAAGGATTGGTTTTGTATGGCCGATTACCACGTTTTCTCATCCTCAAATCTGACAGAATGGACTGATCATGGTATGATTGTTGATCAAAAACAAGTTCCCTGGGTGGATGGAGAATCTTACAGCATGTGGGCTCCCGATTGTGTGGAAAAAAATGGTAAATATTATTTTTATTTCCCTGCCAATATTAAGAGGACAGAGGGAAGAAGAGGTGGATTTGGCGTAGGGGTCGGTATCGCTGACAAACCTGAAGGCCCGTTTGTTTTCCAAAATGAACCCATCAAAGGGGTGAACGGCATCGATCCTTGCGTATTCATTGACAAAGATGGCACACCTTATATATATTGGCCTTCCGGAGGCATTCGTGTTTCCAAATTGAAAGAAAACATGATTGAACTGGATGGAGAATCCAAAAGCCTTGAAATCACCGATCTCCCTGCCGGATTTAAGGAAGGGCCGTTTATTTTTCAACGCAAGGGCATTTATTATTTGACCTTTCCTCATGTAAACAAGGCTTCTGCCGATCCAAATACCGAATATTACGAAGCCGAAGAATTGTCCTATTGTATGGGAACAAGCCCTACAGGTCCGTTTAAATATATGGGTACCATCATGGATAAGTCTGCGACACGCTGTTGGACCAACCATCATTCTCTGGTGGAATTTCAAGGTGAGTGGTACTTATTTTATCACCACAACGATTTGTCCCCGAATTTTGACAAAAATAGATCCATTCGCGCAGACAAAGTTGTTTTCAATGAAGACGGTACCATCCAGAAAGTAAAACCAACACTCAGAGGTGTAGGAATTTCCAACTCGACTTTGCCCATTCAGTTGGATCGGTATTCAGAAATTGCGAAATTCGGAGTTTCCATCGACTTTATAGATACAACCAACCGCTTCCTGGGATGGAAGACCAAATTCAACGCCCAGGGCGCATGGTTGCGATACAATGCGGTAGGTATTGAAAGCAATTTAACCGGATTGGAATGCCGCTATCAATCTACTACAGGTGCAACATTGGAATTGCGTGCTGGTTCCTTGAACGGGGAATTGATTTCATCCATCATTTTACCTAAAAGTATTGTATGGAAGTCTTCAAATGTTAAAATTTCAGGTTTAAAAGCTGGAAATAAAGATTTATTTGTATTGATGAAAAATAATGGCGCTGTCGAAATAGATTGGATACGATTCGTGAAATAAAACACAGAAATACAGATATTTAATGTCCAATAAACGGATAACAAAACGCACTATTTCGTGTTTTGTTATCCGTTTTTTTTACGCGAAATAGCTTTTTCTCAGAAAAAAAAACGATTTAATACTAAGAAATACTTTTTAAGTGTTTTTTATGAATTGAAATTTTCATAGATTTGCAACGCTTCGTGTCGTATTATGAAATACCGAGCGATTTGGAGCCGAATGCAAATGCATTTTGATAGTAAAGGAATAGATTTACGTTGTTTAGTTTGAATGAAACTTGCCATGAAACACATCTCTAAGCGCAATCCGTCTATATATTTGAGACAGGAGGTCTCTCATGTGTTTGCAAATGCCCGGGTATTTGTTCAATCTTGTGTGTATGCATGTGATATGCATCTGAATAGAATTATATAACTGAAATAAATATAATTGTGGATACAGAATTATTATGAAAACAAAGAAATGGAGATTTAACAGGGGCAATTTGCCTTTCGCTTTGCTGTTGCTGATGATTCTCGTGACGACTACCGGTTGTCGGGACTTGTTGGAAGAGAAAGATCCGGGATGGTTGGGTGCAAGCATTTTCGACAACCTTAAAAGGGATGGAAATTATGAAAATGTAACCAAACTCATTGAGGACATGAAGTATGAAACCGTTTTGGCAAAAACAGGTAGTAAAACTTTGTTCGTAGCCGATGACGATGCGTACAATGCATTTTATGCAAACAACAGATGGGGAGTTACCAAGTATGATGATCTGTCGCAGGCACAAAAGAAAATTTTGTTGTTTGGCGCAATGATTAACAATTCCTACCCCTTGAATATGTTGTCGAGCTCTCCTGGCCCGATTTTAGGCAATTGTATGCGTCGACTGACATCCATGAGTCTTTATGATTCTGTGCCTAACATTGAACCCGCAGAAATGCCTGATACCAAGTACTGGAGTTTTATGAAAAATAACAACAGAACCATTGTCTGTTTGAAAGATGATTCTCCTCAACCAATCATTCAATTTATTGAAAAACAACTGAACAAGAATAATATTTCCAACGATGATGTAAGCTTTCTGATGAATTACACCATCAATCGTCAACCCGGTGATGCCAGCATCAACGGCATTCCTGTTACTAAGTTGGATGCAAATGGTAAAGACGGCCGTAATATTAAATGTTCCAACGGTTTTGTGCACAAATTAGACAGTGTACTGACCCCTTTGAGCAATATGGCAGAGATCATTCGCAGCAATCCTTCCACACAAATTTATAGTCGCTTGTTAGAACGTTATAGTGTTCCAGAATTAGATAACAGTGTATTGGCAGAATACAACCGTATCAACAACGGTTTTAAACCTGAAATAGATTCAATATACAGAAAACGGTATTTTGCAAGTCGTTCATTCAAAGGTGCGCTGACAACCGATCCGATTTTTAATCAGGCTGCACCTGCAACTTTAAAATTTGATCCGGGATGGAGTACATACTATCCTTTGAAAACCGGAGCTACATCAACGGCTTATCAACAGGATATGGGTATGATGTTGGTGCCATCCGATTCAGCCATGAAAATATTCTTTGGTGATATTGTCGATCCTACCAATCAGAGCATTGGACGGTCACTTCGAGACAATTTTAGACCTGCCGGTTGGGCAGATGTGAATGATTATTCATGGGTGGATTTTATCCCGAATAACGTAGTCGCTGAGTTGATTAACAACAATATGCTGAACTCATTTTTAGGATCTGTGCCAAGTCGGTTTAACACAATATTGGACGATGCCTCCTATGAGATGGGTATCAAAACAACAGATGTAAGCAAGGTCCATTTGGCTTGTAATGGTGCCATCTATGAAACCAAAAAAGTATTTGGTCCTACATCTTTCAAATCTGTTTATTTTCCTGCTATGGTGAGTGACAGTATGCGTATTGTCAACTGGGCCATTAAACGTTTGCAATACTATGCTTACTTGAATTCAATGGAGAATACTTTCAGTTTCTTTATTCCTACCGATCGTGCTTTGCAGAATTATATAGATCCAGTATCTTATGGAAAAGCAAAGAATCAAGTGCTGAAATTTTACTATAATCCAAAAGCTGCAACAGAAGAACAGCAAGTCGTAGCATCTGTTTGGCGTATAGATGAAAATGGTGTTTTTGATTCCATTGCAGATTACTTCATGGGATACAACCAAGTCATCAACAGATTGGAAGATGTACTTGAAAATCATACGGTTGTTGGAGATGTGAGCGATGGGAATGCCTTCTATAGAACCAAAGGAGGAACGGTGCTGAAAGTGAACAATCCCGCTGCCCTTCAAAATGGGATGACTGTATATGGTAGTTCACAAATTGATTCTGCTATGGGCGGAATTCCTGTATCCAATGTATATACTCAAGGTAATGGTAAAGCCTATATTTTGAGTCAGGAACCAATTCTGACTACCCGTAAGTCGGTTTATGATATTTTGATGGAAGATTCCCTGAAATTTGGAAAATTTGCTGATTTATTGGTTGGTACTGGTTTCTTAACCTCCAATCAAAACAACCATAGCAATGCATCTGGAAACAACATCGGTTTTTTCAGTCGTTTCCATTATACTGTTTTTGCTCCAACAAATGCTGCCATTCAGGATTTGCAGGATAGAAATCTTCTTCCAACCTGGGAACAAGTAGATTCCTTGTTTGCAAGCGCTGATTCATTTGGCATATCTGAAGATTCATTGTTGGCAGAGAAGAAAACAATGATTATTCGCAATTTTGTGAAATATCATATCATGGATAATGCCATATTTGCTGATTCTTATGCGCCCTCAGGCACTTTTGAAACGGCCATGATGGACGAAGTGAATAGTGTATTCTATTCCGTAACTATTACCGGAGGAAACAATGATTTGAAGGTTGCCTACACATCCAATGCCGGTCCGAGTGATGTCACTGTTACCAGGAATTTGACAAAAAATCCGAAGTCATACAATTTAATATCGAGAGAATATCTGTATGATTCTTCAGATCCACTCAATGCTTCCAACATTTTTTCATCTGCAAATGTGGTTGTTCACCAATTGGATGGTGTACTTCTATATGATGAAAAGAATCAGTTCAACCCAGATAACTATTAAGAGTAAATATTGATACGATGAGAAACTCAATAAAATATCTTTTGTTGATGTCCATGATCCTCCTATGCGGAACAGTGTCCGCCCAAAAAGTTGGAGATCGAATTTCAGGAACAATCTATGATGATGATGGTCCTGTGGGCATGGTAAACGTGTTTGAAGTGGATGCAACCAATAGAAATGTGAATTATCAAATGGCAGACGCTAAGGGTAATTTCTCATTCGAAATTAAGAATCCCAAGAATATGCTAAAATTTCAATACGTGGGCTATGAAACTTTAACTGTGCCCATCAATAAAACTCGTTTTAGCATTAAGTTAAAAAGCAAAACGACTTTGGATCCGTTTGTTGTTACAGCCGAAAAAATTGAAAACGGAATCGGCTTACAAGTTCCGGAGCATTTGAATACAAGTGATTTTACAAAGATTTCAGCTGAAGAATGGGAGGGTGTTGGTGTCATGTCTGTTGACGAAGCCTTACAAGGTAGAATTCCTGGATTGGATGTCACATCCAATGGTGGTGATTTAGGCTCGGGATCAAGCATGAGAATTCGTGGTTTGAACTCGATGACAGGAAACTCTGAACCTCTGATCGTTGTGGATGGGAACATCTTGAAACAAGATACCAAAAATTTCGATTTTTCAAATGCAGACGAACTGAGCTTTTCTGCATTATTAAATGTAAACCCGGAGGATATTGAAAGTATTGTAGTGAACAAAGATGCTGCAGCAACTGCTGTTTGGGGTTCTGATGGTGTCAATGGTGTTATAGAAATCAAGACCAAAAGAGGTATTGCTCAAAAAACCAGAGTGTCCTATAGATATGGTTTTAACGGCAGTTGGATTACCCGTAGATATAAAATGTTAAATGGTGACCAATATACCATGTTGATGAAAGAAGCATTGTTCAATCCAACATTGAATGATCAGGCATCAAACATCATTCAGTTCAACTATGATCCCAATTATTCTGAATATGAGATGTTCAATAACAATACTGATTGGGTAGAAGCTGTGAACCGATTTGGAAACTCTCATGATCATTCTGTAACATTACGAGGTGGTGGTGAAAAAGCTCTTTTTAATGTCTCTTTCGGATACACAAAACAACAAAATGGTATCATTCGTGCAAGTCTTGATCGCCTTACGACCAGATTGAATTTTGATTACAACATTTCAGACAGAATAAAAGTGGCATCTAATTTTAGTTTGTCATATTCTTTCAACAATTCGAATTATGATGGTTTGTTGGGTATTGCGATGAAAAAGATGCCCAATCTTGCCATATACAGAGAAGATGAAAATGGAATATCCACCGGTGAATACTATCAAGTGCCACAATCAGTAACTTTTTCTGATCAGAAAGGTCTTGTGAATCCATTGGCTTCTGCCGATGCTGCTGTAAGAACGTCAACCAATATTACTTTGAGTCCGGAATTTATTTTAAGATATAATTTGCTTGGTCTTTCTAACAGAGAAACTCAATTGAATTACGATGGAAATATTAATTTCAGTGTTAATAATGGCTTTGGCTATTCTTTTTATCCATCAAGTTTAACGACTGGGAGCTGGACAGGAAGTAACGTGAATGCTGTATCAAATTCTTCAAACAAGAGTAGAGGTATCACAACCAGACATTCATTAAATCTCAGACCTTATACGGGTGAAAAGCATAGGTTTTTTGCAAATATTACCACATTCTTTAACTGGAATAATAATTCAAGTCAAAGCAATTCCTCCTACGGCGTACCCAACATACCGTCTTCTACCGTTCCAGCTACTATTTCGGGAATGTCAAGTGGTACAGGTGAATCCAAAGGAATGAATGGATCTTTCTCAATGAATTATTCGTATGATAATAAATATGTTTTTTCATATACCAACAGGCTTGATATTACTACTAAATTAGGTCCAAAACATCGTTTCAAATTTCAGCCAACTTATGGTTTCCGTTGGAATGTGATTCGAGAAGAGTTTATGAAGGAGATCCCCTTTATTTCAAATCTTGATTTTAAAACCTCGATTGGTTTTAATGGAGGGTTGCCTGGTGGTAATTACTTATACTTCAGCCGATATGGGTCTGCTTCACCGTATAACGGGAATCAGTCAGTAGCACCCGTTAATATTCGTCTTTCAAATTTAAGAATGTCTGATGTTATCAAAATAAATGGTGGATTAGACATTGCATTGTTTGAAAGTAAGGTAACGGCTAGTTTTAGTGCATATAAAAATATGACTAAGAATGAGATCCAAAATGGATATGCAATTCCGACATCCTCAGGATATCCAAGTTTGAATTGTGTGAATAGCGGAAAACTCGTCAATCAAGGATGGAATTTTTCTATGAATTCAAATAACCTCATCAATACGGGTAATTTCAAACTGAATGTTGGTATGAATACCTCTCGCAATAAGAATATGTTGCTTGAAGCTGATAAATCTGTATTAAGAAGATATAACAAGTTGTTTGACTACAACAATG
Source organism: uncultured Bacteroidales bacterium (assembly GCA_964472175.1). Classification (GTDB taxonomy): domain Bacteria; phylum Bacteroidota; class Bacteroidia; order Bacteroidales; family UBA1402; genus UBA8389. The sequence continues at coordinate 34,609 of CAYYJF010000013.1, forward strand.
GTACTTATTTACAGCGCGTTCAGCTCAATAATTCTCTGGGATCCATTTACGGTTTCCGCTATAAGGGCGTTTATCAGTATAGTGACTATTCTGCCATTGAAATTCCAGGTGTTAGTGGACCAAGTGCTCCTGTTGTGAAAAATGAAAAAGGATCTGTCATTTTCCAAAACAATGGTGTTCCAAAACCTATGTATTATGCTTATGGAACACAAAATGAGTATCAGTTTAAAGGAGGAGATGCCATTTACGACGACGTTAACCATGATGGGAACATCAATGAATTAGATATCGTATATTTGGGTAATAGTCTTCCTGCCATATATGCCGGTTTTAATTTTAATTTTACCATTTATAAAGTGCGTGTTTCTGCAAGTTTGCCAGTTAAATACAAACAAAAGGTGATTAATAAGGCACGTATGAATGCTGAAAATATGTACGGGGCGAATAATCAATGCCAATCTGTCAACTGGAGATGGAGAGTCGAAGGTGATAACACAAGTATTCCAAGAGCTTTGTATCAATATGGAAAAAACTGGATGGGTAGTGATAGATATGTCGAAGATGCATCCTATATCCGAATGAACAACTTGACTGTAAACTACACCTTGGACGCAAAAATTGTGAAACAAATTGGATTAAAATCGATGACTTTAAGTTGTAGTACAAACAATATTTTTATACTGACGAAATATTCAGGACTTGATCCTGAAGTAGGCTATGGTTCTCTTTCTATTACATCGGACAATGCAAATACGCCTAAAAATCAAAACATAAATTTCTCGGTTAACGCAACATTCTAAAATCCTTTAAAATGAAAAATATTCTTAAATATACAATCACCTCTGTAGCCATAGCATTCGCCATGAGCTCCTGTGATGATTATTTTAACGTTCTTCCTAAGGATGAGGTGGTTTTAGAAAACTTCTATACTGAGGAAGCTGACTTGATTAGTGTTTTGTATTCATGCTACTCTGCTTTGGAAACACCTGATTGTATTGGCAGAATGGCTGTTTGGGGTGAATTTAGATCTGAAAACTTTACTGTAAGTACTTCCAGTAATGCTGAAATCACCAAAATTATGGATGAAAACATTATGCCAACTACGATATATTCCGATTGGAGTGATTTCTATGTGGTGATCAATCGTTGTAATACGGTCATACATTATGCCCCCATTGTGAACGAACGGGATCCGAATTTTACAATTTCTGAAATGCGTGCTTCTATTGCCGAAGCAAAAGCTATCAGAGCGTTGTGCTATTTTTATTTGATACGTGCATTCAGAGATGTGCCATTTGTTACAGAACCTTCCATCGATGATACCCGGGACTTCCAAGTTCCAGTCACAAGTTTCGATAGTATTCTGAACTATTTGGTTCAGGATTTGGAACCGGTTAAAAACCACGCGGTTAGAAAATTTGCTGTAAAAGATTATAATGTTACACGTTTTACCCGTTTTGCGATTTATGCACTTTTGGCTGAATTGCATTTGTGGAATAAAGAGTACGATGCAGCCATCGAAAATTGCAATTTGGTCATCGATTATAAGAAGCAATTATACGAAGAAGAATTGTCTCGTGTTGGAAGCAATATTGATATTGATTTATTTAATGGTGTACCCTTGTATTCAGAGCATCCGGTTGGAGCTCCAACAAAGTCAGGAAATGCTTCAAGTAAAATATTTGGAACGCAACGTTCGTTCGAAAGTATTTTTGAATTGAATTTCATGAACAACCAATCCGTTACGAATTCATTTATTTCATCATTTTACGGTTCTTCGAACAATGATGTTGGTGGTGTCAGTGTTACTCCTTTCTTATATGAAAATGCTTATACAACCTCTGGAAATGCAGTATTTAAAAATACGGATTGTAGATATTTAGCTTCCATCATTAAGAAGGATCCTGAATACGGCGTAGGTAAATATACAAGAACGGTCAATACGTTTGATAATCCTACAGCTTCTATGACAACTGCGCCAACGGTGTCACAAACTAAAAGGAACAATAGTTTTTCCAATTGGATTATCTATCGTCTTTCAGACATGTTGCTTATTAAAGCCGAAGCTTCACTCATGCTAAACAAATCAAGCAGAACACAACAGTTAGAAGCGTTTAGATGGGTTGCTCCAACTTATAATCGTGCAAATAATAAATTAGGCACTACCGATACGCTTAAATTTGATGCTTATGCTGATGGTGAGGGTCTGGCCATGGAAAATTTAATTTTATTGGAAAGACACCGTGAATTCTTGTTCGAAGGTAAAAGATGGTTTGACTTGCTTAGATATGCCCGATTGAAAGGGAACAATGATATCATCGTAAATAATGCGATCAAAAAACAGAAATCCAATACTGCTGCGATTAAAGTTAAATTGTCTTCTCTCGATGGAATCTATTTTCCATACGCTGAAACTGAATTGGAAGTCAATCTAAAATTAAAACAAAATCCGGCTTATATTGTTGATGAGTCAGTCTCTGTATCCCAGTAAAATCTTGAAATATGAAACATATATTTTTTTCGACGAAAAAGGTTATATACCTTTTTATTCTGGTGTTCACTTCACTTGTTATGACCGGATGTCTAGAAAATGATACGGCCAGCCAGTATTTTTATACTTTTACAGGTGAAACCGTAGCAAGCTACTTGAAAAAGGATACAGCTAAGTATTCCAAGTTTGTTGAAATTCTTGATCGTGCAAATAAATTTGATTTGCTTTCAACTTATGGTGAGTATACCTGTATTGCACCTACTAATGCTGCAATCAATGCATTGCTGGCTCAAAAAAACATGGTTTCAGTATCCCAGTTAACGGATGAGATGTGTGATACCATTGCAAATAACCATTTGATTGAAGGTGCATTTTATACCACGGATCTTGAAGAAGGAGCCATACCTACTCCTAACTTTTTGGATAGATACTTGATTTATTCTGCAGAAGCTGATACCACAGAATCCGGCGCTCCAAGAGTTGCCTATTTAATCAATAAATCGTCTGAATTGATTATTTTAAATGATAGTGTTGTGAATGGTGTCGTTCATACGATTGACAAAGTTATTGAGCCAAGTAATCAGTTCTTACCACAGTTGATGGAAATGGATGATTCTATTTCAATTTTTGTGGATGCGATGAAAGCAACAGGTATTGCAAATAAATTGCAGAAATATATTGATGAAACCTATTCAGTTGGATTAGACTCTACCAATAAACGTTTGAGATATACCACCGGTTCCAGAGAACGTGAAGCCGATTTTCCGGCAAAGCGTTATTTTAAATTTACCGCTTTTGTTGAACCCAACAGTGTCTACAGAAAATGGGGTGTATCGAATCTGGAACAATTAAAAGCAAAATTGAAAACAATTACTTGGTTTGATGAAAATGGAACCATCACTTTTGATGACAATTTTACGGATACCACCAATTATTTGTACCGTTTTGTGGCCTACCACTTTATCAACCGTTTGGGAAACTATGATGACTGGACTGTTGGCTCCGCAATCAGAGATAAACAGCCTGTATGGAAACATTTAGATGCTCAGGATTTTTATGAAACCATGTGTCCGTATTCAATCATGAAGTTCCAATCAACATCTCCTTCCGATCCCACTCCTGGCCAATTATTCATCAACAGAAGACGTATCAACGAAGGAGCACTTGGAAGGGCACAACAAGTTGAATTTAATCCGGATTTGGGTGAAGACTATGTTTATCAAATTGCCCCTGGATGTAAAGGAGCGAGAGTTTATGCTCCTTCAGAATCTTCTTCAGACCAATCGGCTTTGAACGGCACTTATCATTATATTGACGACATCATTATGTATGATCAAAAAACGGCTAAGAATATTTTGAACACCAGAATTCGTATGGATGCCACGACTTTATCTCCCGACTTCATGAACAATGTTGGTCGCGGAAGAAGCAAACCGTTGGTCAATGCTTCCATCGTTACACTTTATAAGCCTGGTTATTGTACAAACTTCTCTTACAGCTCTCAAACACAGATGGGTTTGCGTATAGACCCCCTGTGGTCTCCAAGTTATCAATGCGATGCGTTGGACGTTCTGGGTCAATATGATTTTTCTGTAAGAATTCCACCTGTACCACAAGGCCAATACGATGTCCGTTTTGGTTTGAATATGGGTACAGACCGTGGTGTGGTTCAAATCTATTTTAAAGAAGGTAAAAATGGTTCTTGGGTTGCTTGTGATATCCCTATTGACATGAGACTTGGTAAATTTACAGACCGCGTTGGTGCTGTTGCCGATGATCCGGAAGATCCCGAAGCCAATTTAAGAAATGATAAAGATATGAAGAATAGGGGCTATATGAAGTCTACGGATGCTTGGTATACAGGAGAAGGTAAAACAGAAACCCACAGACAATTTTGGAATTCAGTTCGCGTGGTGTTGACCAATGTCAATATTCGCGAAGGTCAAGAATACTTTATACGTTTTAAAAATGTATTGGATAATCCGAATGGTCTTTTACCATTTGATTATTTAGAGCTTTGCCCGAAAAGTGTTTATGACCATGCAAAAGGTGAGGATACCCATTAATCGATTAACATGAAAAATAATATGAAAATACGTTTGTTTGGAACCATACAAAAATGTGTTTTGACATGCAGCCTTGCATTGTCGCTGCTTGCATGTAACGATGCGTGGGATGACCACTATCAGGCAGCTTTACACGAGAAACCGACTGAAACGCTATGGCAGCAGTTGCAAAAACAAGATTCCTTAAGTGAATTTAGACGTGTATTGGAAAATGTACGTGTGACCAATGGTAACAAGTTTACCAACATCACATACGCCAATCTTTTAGGAAAGCAATTCTTTACAGTATTTGCTCCAGTCAATGGATCGTTTGACGCCGATACTTTGATTGCTCAATGTCAGACCTTGTCTGGCAATAAAAACGTAGAAAAAAAGTTTGTAAGCAGTCATCTATCTCGTACTCCATACTCTTTGTCTCCAAGTACGAATCTTAATGCGTTGATGTTGAATGGTAAATATTTGCCGTTTGTAGATTCAACATTGGCTGATGTTAAAATTCTGACGAATTCCAATATTGTGGCAAAAAATGGGATAATTCACTCGGTTGAATCAAAAATACCCTTCTTAGGCAATATTTATGAAACCTTGATTGAAGATCCTCAGTTTGCAAAAATGGGAGAGTATTTGTTTAAAGGGCAGAAAGACTCTTTAGATGAAGTGAATAGTGTTGAAGGCGGTATCAACGAAGATGGTGTGACGGTATACGTTGACTCTGTTCTGATTAGAAAAAATGATTTGTTGGGTAAATTTGGATGGATCAATTCTGAAGATAGTACCTATTGGGTGGTAGCTCCGACTCTGGCTGGTTGGAATGCTGCTTATGAAAAAGTTTCAAAATATTTCGAATACAGAAATGTTGTTGGTGCTGATTCTTTAAAAAAGTATTGGACTCAGTACAACTTGATGAAAGACCTCTTTTTCAATCCGAATTTGCAAAAGGCGCCCAATGATTCACTCACTTCAAACCAGTACAGCACCTGGAATCCTGAAATGCATGTTTTCTATAATCCAAAATCCAATTCAGGAATTTTGGCTGGCTATGATTCCATTAAAACAAGTAACGGGTTGATTTTTAGAACGCCTCAATGGAACTATGATGTAGAAGATGTGTTTTTCTCTCCCATTGTTGTACAAGCTGAGAGCGATAAAACAAGAGAAACTATAGATCCAAAGGTATTCAATACTTTTACCCGATTTAATTATTCGGATTCTATTTCTGGTGGTGCTTACATGGAAATCAGGCCTGTTGTGTCAACTAAACAAACGGATGTTACATTCAAAATTCCAAATACTTTGTCCGGAAAGTACGATATCTGTGTGGTTTTGTTGCCTAAAACCGTTTATAACCCGGAATCTACAGATTCTCTTAGAAATAAATTCACGGCGACAGTTAAGTATAGGAA
>CAYYJF010000014.1:0-21697 GCA_964472175.1 uncultured Bacteroidales bacterium
GGACGGATTTTCCATTTTCTAAATCCTTGACCGTGTTTCGGTTTAGGCCACATTGTTCTGCCAGCATTTTTTGGGTGATTCTTTTTTCCAATCGAATCAATCGAATGCGCTTGCCAAGTTCCTGAATGATTTCTCCATCCGTCTTTGCGTACCAGTTCATTGGAAATATTTGAATATTTGTGTAAAGATATAAATAATAGTCATTATAAAATAATATAACTTATAAAGATTATATAAATAATCCATATAAAAAATATTATAGGGCTATTAGCCTCTGATAATCAATGGTTTTTGAAACTAAAATGCATTGAATTGTTGCACGAATGATTTTTTTTTTGTTTCTTTGCACCCGAATTTAATGGGTCTGTTTTTCAAACCGACTTATTGAACGAAGTTGTTCAGAACAGTATTTTAAATAAAACAGAAATGTCAAAAGTTTGTCAAATCACCGGTAAAAAGGCCATGATTGGTAACAACGTTTCACACTCAAAAAGACGTACGAAACGTAAGTTCAATGTCAACCTTTTCAATAAAAAGTTCTATTGGGTAGAACAAGATTGCTGGATTTCCTTAACAATCTCTGCAAATGGTTTGAGAACTATCAACAAGAAGGGATTAGATGCAGCAATGCGCGATGCAAGCGAAAAAGGATATTTGAAAGTTGAAGATATCCGTGTATTAATTTAATTTTGAGGAGACCAGAAGATGGCAAAGAAAGCTAAAGGTAACAGAATCCAGGTGATTCTAGAGTGCACCGAGCACAAGGAAAGCGGTATGCCGGGTACTTCCCGCTACATTACGACTAAAAACCGTAAGAATACAACCGGAAGATTGGAATTGAAAAAATTCAATCCGATTTTAAAGAAAGTAACAGTACATAAAGAAATTAAATAAGATAGATCATGGCAAAAAAAGCAGTTGCATCCATGCAAAGTGGTGAAGGCCGTGCCTACGCCAAAGTGATTAAAATGGTTAAGTCTCCAAAAACAGGTGCTTACTCATTTAAAGAAGAAATGGTTCACAACGATAAAGTCAGTGATTTCTTCAAAAAATAATTGACCATTGGTCCAATACATAAAAAGGATGTTTCATTTGTTGAAACATCCTTTTTTGATTCAGATAAGTTTCAATCATAGAGTCACTTTGTGTAAGTCGGACAGACATATCAAGTTGTTCACATCATAAGTATTGATTACTTTTGCATAACTTTTAACCACAGTCAAATATGGGATTTTTCAATTTCTTCTCAAAAGAAACCAAAGCGAATAAAGAAGTATTAGATCAAGGACTTTCCAAAACGAAAGAAAGCTTTCTTTCGAAGTTGTCCAAAGCCATCGCCGGGAAATCCAAAGTGGATGATGACTTTTTGGATGAATTGGAAGAAATACTCATCACCTCCGATGTGGGGGTGGATACCACTTTGAGAATCATTGAACGCATCGAAAAAAGGGTGTTGCGCGATAAATATTTAGATACCAAAGAACTCAATGAAATTCTTAAGGAAGAAATTTCCGAATTGTTGCTTGAGAATGAGGCACAAATGCAACACCAGAATTGGGATTCGCAATCGGGCATGCCCTATGTCATCATGGTTGTTGGCGTGAATGGGGTAGGGAAGACGACCACCATAGGAAAGTTGGCCTACAAGTTCAAAGAGGAGGGAAAAAAGGTCTATTTAGGGGCTGCTGATACCTTTAGAGCTGCTGCCGTGGATCAATTGGTTATTTGGGGAGAACGGGCTCAAGTGCCTGTTGTTAAGCAAGCTATGGGATCTGACCCTGCATCCGTTGCCTTTGATACCTTGAAATCTGCTGTCGCGAATCAAGCCAATGTCGTCATCATTGATACCGCTGGTCGATTGCACAACAAAGTAGGTTTGATGAACGAATTGACCAAAATCAAAGACGTCATGAAAAAGGTTGTCCCCAACGCACCTCACGAAGTTTTATTGGTTTTAGACGGATCGACAGGGCAGAATGCATACGAACAAGCCAAACAATTTACCATGGCAACAGATGTCACCGCATTGGCTATCACCAAATTGGATGGAACTGCAAAAGGAGGAGTGGTCATTGGTATTTCGGATCAGTTTAAAATTCCTGTCAAATATATCGGTTTGGGAGAAGGCATTGATCAGTTGCAAGTGTTTGAAAAACGCAGTTTTGTGAGTAGTTTGTTCGACGACAAGGCAGAATGAAAAATAACAATCACGTCATTGTTGTGACCATGGGCTGCTCAAAGAATCTGGTAGATTCAGAGCGACTGCTGAAGCAATTTCAGGTATATGGATATCAGGTAGGGCATGATACAGAAGTGATTCCAAAGGGCGCTTCCGTGATTGTCAATACCTGTGGCTTCATTGGTGATGCCAAAGAAGAATCAATCGATGCCATTTTAGATTATGTTGCATTGAAAAACAGCGGAGAAATCAGTCGACTTTATGTCATGGGTTGTCTTTCAGAAAGATATCAAAAAGAACTTGAAACCGAGATCCCTGAAGTCGATCGTTTTTTTGGAAAGTTTGATTGGGCTGAAGTGCTCAATGAAATGGGGCATACCTGGAAAAATGAATATGATTTGGATCGATATGTAACCACCCCCAAACACTATGCCTATTTAAAAATTTCTGAAGGATGTAGCCGGACATGCGCGTATTGTGCCATTCCCTTGATTACGGGTGGTCACAAAAGCAGGTCGATGGATGACATTGTTGAAGAAGCTGAAATGTTGGTAAAAGGCGGTGTGAAAGAACTTCAGTTGATCGCACAAGACCTGTCATATTATGGCTTAGATTTATACAAAAAGAACTGTTTGGCAGCATTGGTCGAAAGATTGGCCAACATTCAGAATGTATCCTGGATCCGTTTGCATTATACCTATCCTGCAGAATTTCCGGTTGATTTGCTCAAAGTCATGCGGGAACAGCCCAAAGTCTGTGCCTATTTGGATATGGCCTTACAGCATATCAGCGACAATATGTTGAAACGCATGCGTAGAAACATTACGAAAGAAGAAACTTTGCGTTTGTTGCAGAAAATCAGAGAAGAAGTTCCAGGAATTCACCTGAGAACAACCCTGATGGTTGGTTATCCTGGAGAAACAGAAGCAGATTTTGAAGAACTATGTGACTTTGTTCAGACATTCAAATTTGACAGAATGGGTGCGTTTGCTTATTCCGAAGAAGAAGGAACCTACGCAGCCAAAAAGTATGCAGACGATGTGCCCTTTGAAATCAAACAACAACGTTTGGACAAACTGATGCGCATACAGCAAGAAGTTTCAGATGCTTTGAACCAAAAAAAAATCGGACAAACACTTAATGTTCTGATTGATAGGGAAGAACCCGATTATTATGTGGGCAGAACCGAGTATGATTCCCCTGAAGTGGATCCTGAAGTTTTTGTAGAAAAGGATGCCTCTATTCAAATCGGAGACTTTTATCCCATTCAAATCACCAGCACCATCGATTACGATTTGGTGGGTCAACTGGATTCCAAATAATTAAAATTATGATGAAGCAATTGGTAAAAAAGGTCTTGTTTTTGTCCTTGCTTTCGTGTTTGGTAGTTCCTGTTGTGAATGCTCAAAACGAAACAACGCATAAGATTTATGGATTTGTTCGAACCGATTTGGCGGCTGATTTCAGGAAAATGTATGCTTCTAGTTTGGATTTGTTTTCATTCTATCCGATGTATAAAAATCCGAATGTAAATGGACAAGATCTAAATCAAGTGTCATCATTGAGTTTAATGAGCATCACCTCCAGATTTGGATTTGACTTAGCTACTCCCGGAGGAATTTTTCATACCACCAAAACCTCATCAAAAATTGAAACAGATTTTTGTGGTTCTCCAACATACAATCTCCTGAGAATCAGACAAGCATACAGCCAATTGTTTTGGAATCATAGCAGTTTGCTTATCGGGCAAACCTGGCATCCAATGTCAACCATTGGCTGTCATCCTTTGGTCTTGTCACTCAATACCGGTGCGTTGTTTGAGCCATTTAACAGAAGTCCACAGATTCGCTTTGAATATGAAAAGAATCAATTCAAGGCAACCATTGCAGCCATTTATCAAATGCAATATACTTCTGTCGGACCAGATGAAACAATCCCCACAAAAGCGGTCTCTTCCTATTCATTTCAACGCAATAGCCTGATTCCCAATATGTATATTGGTGGGGAGTACAAAGATGAAAATCTAACCCTGGGTCTTGGCCTGGATTGGAAATCCATTTTGCCGGAAAGATATGTCACCAATCTTTCTGTGAAGACCATCAATTATAAGACCCTGGAAACCACATCAGCCATGCTTTTTGCCAAGTATGAATCAAGTCAAATGAATGTGCGTTTTAAAACAATTTTGGGACAGAATCTATCAGATCACAGCATGATCGGAGGATATGCCATTACCAGCAATCATGAGTACATTCCATTTGATACCTGGGCCAATTATTTAGGTGTCACCTATGGAAAGACAGTGCAAGGTGGTCTGTTTCTGGGGTATACAGAGAATCTTGGATCCCATAAAAAAATCAATCATGTCAACAGTTTTTATGGATTTGGCATTGATAAAGCCAATGACCCCATTGATGAAAAGATCGTAAAATCTGTATTCCGAATCACGCCAACCATCACCTACAAATACAAACAATGGGTGATGGGCGCCGAATTGGAACACACCGTGGCTGAATGGGGCTCAAGGAAGCAAAATGGAGATATCCAATCGCTTGAAAACGTGTCCAACAATAGAATCAATGCCATTTTAACCTTCAACTTCTAACTGTGAATTAACAATAATTAACACATCCAAATTTTGCTTCCCTCATTTTAGGGTGTAAATTGTATTTGAATACTAAATAAAATACAATGGAAGACAATTTGGTTACGGTTGCTATTCACACGTATGAAAGGGCCATCATTTTAAAGAACATTTTAGAATCCAATGGGATCGAGTGCGCTTTACATAATGTAAATTTAATACAACCTGTTGTTTCTGCAGGGGTTCGAGTTCGAATTCGTGAAACAGATTTGACTGCAGCATTGGCAATCATAGAAACCATATCCTTTACCGAAGTGGAAGGAGTGGGGGAGAACAAAGAAGTTCCACGGATTGTATTGGTCCCAGTCGATTTTTCCGGTTATTCATTAAAAGCTTCCAGATTTGCCTGCAATGCGGCTAAGTCGTTGAATGCAAGTGTGGTACTACTTCACACATATTTTAGTCCGTTCTATGCGGGCGGATTACCTGTTGGCGATGCAATTTATTTCGATGATCAAGGAAACGACACCTATAAGTCTTTGATTAAGAAGAATGAAGAATCAATGAATGAATTGATTCAAAACCTTAAAAAGGACATTTCCGAAGGTCTGTTACCAGACGTGGCCATCACTGCAAAATACAGAGAAGGTGTGCCAGAAGAACAGATACTCCTTTATAGTAAAAAACACAAACCCATTTTGCTTTTGATGGGTACACAAGGACAAGGCTCACACAAGCTTGATTTATTGGGAAGTGTCACAGCAGAGGTCATCGATCGATCGAATGTTCCTGTATTTGCTTTGCCGGAAAATATTCCATTCAATTGTTTTGAAGACATTCGTTCCATAGGATTTGTAACGCAATTTGAACACCGTGACATGGTTGCTTTTGAAACCATGATGAAGTTGTTGAAACCATTTAAATATAAAGTGTATTTTATACATATAAAGGATGGTGTGGATACCTGGGATGAAGTTCAAATGGAAGGATTGAAATCTTACTTTAAAAGACAATATCCGGATATGGAAAGTGCCTATGTTTTGTTGAGCGGAAAAAATGTGGTTGAGAACATCAATGAATTTATCAACGAAAGAGAAATTGATGTACTGACCATCGCATCGAACAAAAGAAATCTTGTAGCACGTTTGTTCAATCCAAGCATTGCAAAACGAATGGTATTTCACAGTGACACGCCATTGCTTGTCATTCATTCATAATTCAAGAATAATCTCATTCGCATCGATATTATAATCATTTTCTATTGGTTTCAATATTATTTCGTGTCTGACGATTGGTTTATGCCGAATGAAATCCAACACCAAATATGGTGTGATTTCCAAATATGAGATTCTTAGCGCTTTTGAGGGTATAATTAATATTATGTTGAATAAATAAAATTCAATAATAAAGGCTCACCTACCTGATGAGCCTTTTTATAGATCTTACAAGAAAATTACATGTCTTTTAATCGTTCATCCATTTCCTTATACAATTTTTCATTTTCCAAATGATAATAGATTCCTCTTAAGGCGATCATATAATCGCGCTTGTTTGAATTGATTTCATATGCTTTCTCATAATACGGCAATGCAACTTTGAATTTTTCTTTCAACTTGATTAATTCTGCCCTGTATTTTTTGTTGTCTTTGATGGCATTTATACGATTCCTTTCATCAAGGGCATTGTTGTAATAGATTCGTCCAATTTTTCCATAAGGTTCGTCATAATCAGACTTTAGTTCAATCGCTTTTTTATAGTATTGAATGGCCAAATCCAGACTGTCTTTCTCAATAATTACGGCTTTGATATTCCATAAAAGCGCATTTTCCTTGTCATTATTAATCGCAGCATCAATCCACTTTGATGCTTCACCCATCGCATTCTTGTTCACATAAATATCTACCAGACTTAATGCGAAATTAGTTTCCGCTGTAAACTTCAGAGCACCTTCCTTTAATATCCTAATCAAATTAACTGTATCTTTTTCTTCGGCATACAGAACTGCTAACTTCTTGTAAATGAAGTTGTTATCCATGTCTTTAATTTTTAGGTCTTTAACCTCCTCAAAGTATTTTTTACTTCTTTCATTATCTTTGAGGCCATCAGAAAGCACACCGCAATAATACTTCATGGTGTTTCTTAGGGTGTCTTTATCAAATCCGGCCATTTTTAGAAGTGGATAATCCGCCAGACTCAAATGGAATTCAAGATATTTCAAAGCTTTCTGGTTGTCCTTTTTCTTCACAAAAAACATTCCTCTTTCAACAAAAGTGGTTTTGTATTTCTTTACGTTTTCCAACACTTTGTTTCTATACTTTGGTTTAATGCGTCCCTTTTTATCTGGAAGCTGATCCAAAGAATCCGTTTTTAAAAAGGCATTGAACCCAGTGTAAGCGAGGTTCGCCAACGTCTCACCATCGTCTTTGTTCGTTGTTTTAAAATAAAGAGTTGTAAGAATATCACCCGCCAAATACCAGGTACTGGCCAGTCTGTTGGTGGTGGTATCTTCCAAAGCAGGAAGAATGGCCGCTTTAGCACCCTGCAAATCTTGAGGTTCTGCAGTAAACTTAAGCTTTGCTCTGGATACATTTCGTTTTTGGGCGCTCACTGTACCAACTACTAAGAGTAGCCCAATCAGCATAAAAACAATCTTTTTCATATTCTTAGATCATTAAATTAATTCAAATCTTCAGTATTTGTCTCTGTAAATGTTTCTGTTTCTTGATTGTTGCCATTTTCATTGTCCAACTCAGAACATCCTTCAATCATTTCAGTTTCTTCATTTTCCAAAGCTTCAGACAAGACTTTACAGACAGATGCAATTTCATCGTGGCGTTTTTCCAAATTAATCAGTCTGACACCTTGTGTTGCCCTACCCATAATTCTAAAATCACAAACATTTACACGAATGGTGATTCCGGATTTGTTGATAATCATCAAATCGTTTTCGTCTGTCACACTCTTAATGGACACCAATTTTCCGGTTTTCTCAGTGACATTGAGGGTTTTGACCCCTTTTCCTCCCCTATTGGTGATTCTATAATCTTCCAAATCAGAACGCTTTCCGTATCCTTGCTCAGAAATAACCATAATGGTTTCTTTTTCAGTATCTTTCACGCAAATCATCCCGATGACTTCGTCTTGACCGTCTGTATCCAGAGTCATACCTCGAACCCCAGTGGCCGTTCTACCCATGTCACGTATGGCCGATTCCGGGAATCGAATGGCTCTTCCATTTTTATTAGCCAAAAGTACCTGCGTATTCCCATTTGTCATACGTACGCCAATCACTTCATCATCCTCCCTCAACGAAATGGCAATTACGCCATTGGCTCTAGGCCTGGAATACTGCTCCAACAAGGTCTTTTTCACAACACCTTTTTTGGTTGCAAAGATCAAGAAGTGAGAGTCGATAAATTCTTTGTCTGTTTGTAGATTCTTGACACGAACCACAGCATTGACTTTGTCATTGGGGTCAATATTGAGCAAATTTTGAATGGCTCTTCCTTTGGAATCTTTTGCGCCTTCAGGAATTTCATAAACTTTCAACCAGTAACATTTACCTTTTAATGTAAAGAACATCAAGGTGTTGTGCATGGAAGCCGGATAAATATACTCAACAAAATCCGAATCTCTGGTTGAACTGCCCTTTGAGCCAACACCGCCTCTGTTCTGAGACCTGAAATCGCACAAAGGTGTCCTTTTGATGTAGCCCAAATGTGAAATGGTAATGATCATTTGATCATCTGCATAAAAATCTTCCGGATTGAAATCTTCAGAAGCATAAATCACTTCAGACCTTCTTTCATCACCGTATTTATTCTGAACTTCCCGCAATTCATCTTTGATGATGTTCATGCGCAAGTCTTCTCTTTCCAATATTTCTTTAAACCACGCAATTCTTTTCATCAAAGCTTCGTACTCATTGCGGAGTTTATCCATTTCAAGACCGGTTAATTGTCTTAAACGCATTTCAACAATGGCACGCGCCTGAATGTCAGAAAGATTAAATTCAGAAATTAATTTTTCCCTGGCTTCTTCAGGTGACTGAGAGCTTCTGATAATGGCTATAACACGATCAATGTTGTCACAAGCAATAATCAAACCTTGTAAAATGTGTGCCCTTTTCTCTGCTTCCAACAATTCGTATTTTGTTCTGCGAATCACTACTTCATGTCTGTGATCTACGAAATGTCTGATCAAGTCTTTAAGATTAAGCATCTTAGGCCTTCCTTTCACCAACGCAATGTTGTTGACACTGAAAGAACTTTGAAGCGGTGTCATTTTATACAACTTGTTCAGCAAGACATTTGAATTGAAGTCTTTTTTGACTTCAACAACGATGCGCATGCCATCTCTGTCGGATTCATCATTGATATGGGAAATGCCCTCAATTCGTTGCTCTTTGACCATATCAGCAATGTTCGAAATGAGTTCGGCTTTATTGACCATATAAGGTATTTCCGTGATGATGATTTTTTCACGTGTACCTTCGTTTTCGATGCTGGCTTTAGCGCGCATGATGATTCGACCCCTGCCGGTTTCGAAAGCATCTTTTACACCATTGTATCCATAAATGTAACCTCCTGTGGGAAAGTCTGGTGCAATGATGAATTTCATCAATTCCTCAATGGTGATTTCTTTGTTGTCAATATAGGCAATCATACCATTGACCACCTCTGTCAGGTTGTGCGGGGCCATATTTGTTGCCATACCCACAGCAATTCCGGATGCTCCGTTGACCAATAAATTGGGAATTCGTGTCGGCAATACAGTCGGCTCCCTCAGGGTGTCGTCAAAGTTGTTTTGCATATCGACTGTATCCTTGTCGATATCGAGCAGCATGTCTTCAGCAATGGTGCGTAAGCGACATTCTGTGTAACGCATTGCCGCTGGTGAATCTCCATCGACTGAACCGAAGTTACCCTGTCCATCAACCATAGGATAGCGCATGGACCAACTCTGAGCCAAACGAACCATGGCAAAATAGACAGAAGAATCTCCATGCGGATGATATTTACCCAAAACGTCCCCCACGATTCTGGCGGATTTTTTATAAGGTTTGTCAGAATTGTTTCCCAATTCATTCATTCCGAACAAAACCCTTCTATGCACAGGTTTCATGCCATCACGTACATCAGGAAGCGCACGAGCAACAATTACAGACATAGAATAGTCAATGTAGGAAGACTTCATTTCTTCCTCAATATTTATTCGGATGATGCGATCTTGTTCAATCATTTAAAAAAAGGTTAATAAGAAACTACTTTCTAAATACGTTTTTTCTTTTTGCGAAAATGCACGCTAATTTACGCAATTCCTCTGATTCTGCAAGGCTTTTTTGCTTAAAAAATAGAACCATTTTCTGCCATTTTGTCTTTGGCAAAGTATTTGGAGTACTTCATTTGAAATAAGACGATAAATGCTTATTTTTGAATATTAATATCAATAGGTAACACCTTATATTTATGGATACGGCACGTTTTTCACAGGCCATGCGTGATGTCATTGGTTACAGTCGGGAGGAAGCCCATCGTTTAGGCAGCGAAACCATCGCTCCTGAACATTTGTTATTGGGCATTCTGCGCGAACGTGACAGCAATGCGATGACACATCTGGCCAAATTTAGCATAGACTTCCAACTCATTAAGAAGAATTTGGAAACACGCTCCGAACATCGGAGTGAGCATGCTGCGTCAAGCACCTTGCAGTTGGATAAAAAAGCTGAAAGGATACTGAAAATGATGCTACTGGAGGCTAGATCTTTGGAATCCAGAGGTATTCGCAGTACGTTGATTGATACAGAACACCTTCTGCTGGCCTTATTGAAAGAAGGCGACAACTTGGCTTCAACTGTTTTAAAAGAAGAAGGCTTGGAGTGGCATATGTTACAGGACAGTATTGCCGGAAGTTTCATTACCCCATCGTCTGGTCCTGGTTTCACGGAGTTTAACGATGATGAAGACGACGATACCATGGATCATTCAGGCGGTCAGAACAACGTACAGTCTCAGGCTCGTGCAACAACGACTGCCAACAATGATACACCGGCATTGGACAATTTCGGCAAAGACATGACAAAAGCTGCATTTGAAGGCCGACTGGATCCTGTTGTCGGACGGGAAAATGAAATATTGCGTGTGGCTCAAATTCTGAGTCGCAGAAAGAAAAACAACCCTGTTTTGATTGGAGAACCTGGCGTTGGGAAGTCTGCCATTGTGGAGGGTTTGGCGCTTAGAATTGTTCAGCGAAAGGTTTCAAGGGTGCTGTTTGACAAAAGGGTCATTGCGTTGGATTTGGCTTCCATGGTTGCCGGAACCAAGTACAGAGGCCAGTTTGAAGAACGCATGAAGGCTGTTTTGAATGAATTGCAGCGCAATCCGAACATCATTTTGTTTATTGACGAAATACATACCATTGTGGGTGCAGGCAATGCGACCGGCTCCATGGATGCAGCGAACATGCTCAAACCCGCCCTGTCCAGAGGTGAAATTCAATGCATTGGAGCTACCACGCTTGATGAATACAGAAAAAGCATTGAAAAAGATGGTGCTTTGGAAAGGCGTTTTCAGAAAATTGTTGTGGAACCAACCACACCGGAAGAAACCCTGCAGATATTGAAAAATATCAAGGAAAGATACGAGGAACACCACCATGTACTTTATACGGATGAAGCCCTGGAGGCTTGTGTCAGACTCACCCAGCGCTATATCTCTGACCGGAATTTTCCGGATAAAGCCATCGATGCGCTCGATGAAGCCGGAGCCAAGGTGCATATCAGCAACATCAATGTGCCAGCCGCATTTGAATTGTTGGAAAAAGAAATAGATGCGTGCAATCGCTTAAAATTGGATGCTGTCCGGTCTCAAAACTTTGAATTGGCCGCCAATTATCGGGATGAAGGCAAGGTGAAAAGTGACGAATTGGCGAAGATGAAAGCCGATTGGGAGGCCTCTGTCGATGTCGAAAGGCAACCTGTTGATGCGGAAAAAATTGCAGAAGTGGTGGCCGTCATGACTGGTGTTCCATTGCAAAGAATTGCCCAGGAAGAGAGTGATAAACTCTTGAAAATGAGGCAGGAAGTTAAAAAGAAAATCATTGGCCAGGACAATGCTGTCGACGCTATTGTGAAAGCCATTCAAAGGAACAGAGTTGGGTTGAAAGATCCGAACAGACCCATTGGTGCCTTTCTGTTCGTTGGCCCTACTGGTGTTGGTAAAACCCACTTGGCCAAATTGCTTTCAGAGGCCATGTTTGACAGCAAAGATGCTTTGCTGCGCATCGATATGAGTGAATTTATGGAAAAATTCACGGTTTCCAGGCTGGTCGGTGCACCTCCGGGATATGTGGGTTATGAAGAAGGTGGTCAATTGACAGAAAAAGTACGTAGAAAACCCTATTCTGTTGTTTTGTTGGACGAAATAGAAAAAGCACATCCCGATGTGTTCAACCTCTTGCTTCAGGTGATGGATGAAGGCCGATTGACAGATAGTTTGGGTAGAATGATTGACTTCAAGAACACCATCGTGATCATGACTTCAAATGTTGGAACCCGCCAACTTAAAGAGTTTGGCAAAGGCATAGGCTTCAGTAAATCTGATGCAGAGAGCGGATCCGATCATGCCAAAGCTGTGGTTCAGAAAGCATTGACAAAAACTTTTGCGCCAGAATTTCTCAACAGAATCGATGACGTCATTCACTTTGCCCCACTCTCCAAAGATTCTATTGTTCAAATAATTGATCTTGAGTTGATTGCATTTAGAGAACGGGTTGATAGACTGGGCTATTTGTTGCAAATATCGGACGAAGCCAGAAATTTTATCGCCTCAGAAGGCTACGATGTTCAATTTGGAGCCAGACCTTTAAAACGAGCCATTCAAAAGTATCTGGAAGACGAGTTGGCTGAATTGGTTTTGAGCGGTCATTTGAAACAAGGTGACCGCATTGAAATCCAAGTCGATGCTCCTTCCAAAAAAATCATTAAAAAAGTGAATGGTGTTGAATTGTCTGCATGACGATTTGGCAGTTTTTCACTCAAGTAAAGAAAGAATGTCAGGGTTCAATCTCTGGCATTTTTTTTGTTTAAAAACATTTCGATTCAATTATCCATTCAAAAATATGATAATATGCAAAAAGGTACCATTGGAGTTTCCACCGACAACATCTTTCCTGTCATCAAAAAATTCTTGTACAGTGATCATGAAATTTTTCTGCGCGAAATCGTTTCAAACGCAGTAGATGCCTCACAAAAGTTGAAAACATTGGCTTCAGTAGGTGAATATAAAGAGGAATTGTCCGATTTGAAGGTCTATGTAAAAGTCGATTCCGAAAATAAGACCCTGACTGTCTCTGACAATGGAATCGGCATGACAGCGCAGGAAATTGATCAATACATCAATCAAATTGCGTTTTCCGGTGCCGAAGAATTCCTTGAAAAGTACAAAGAAGATGCCAATGCAATCATTGGACACTTCGGATTGGGCTTCTACTCTACCTTCATGGTTTCCAAACAAGTAGATATCATTACAAAATCCTGGAAAGAAGGTAGCGAGGCTGTCAAATGGAGTTGTGACGGATCTCCCGAATATGCGCTGGAAAAAGTAGAAAAAGCGGAACGCGGCACGGACATTGTGTTGCATATCGACGACGAGAACCTGGAGTTCCTCCAGGAGAGCAAAATCAATGAATTATTGAGCAAATATTGCAAATTTCTGCCCATCCCCATTGTTTTTGGCAAGAAGAAAGAATGGAAAGACGGAAATAGTGTTGAAACGGATGAAGACAATCAAATCAACGAAACCAAACCTGCATGGACGCGAAAACCGTCTGAGCTGGATGATGAAGCCTATTTGAAATTCTACAAGGATTTGTATCCTTTTTCCGAAGATCCCTTGTTTCACATCCATTTAAACGTGGATTATCCATTTAATTTGACCGGAATCCTGTACTTCCCAAAAGTTAAATCGGGCGTGGATTTACAGAAAAATAAGATTCAACTATATAGCAATCAGGTCTTTGTGACCGATTCTGTCGAAAATATTGTCCCCGATTTTTTGACGTTGCTACATGGGGTTATTGACTCACCAGACATTCCCCTGAACGTCTCCCGATCCTATTTGCAGAGTGATGCCAATGTGAAAAAAATATCCGGACACATCACCAGGAAAGTGGCAGACAAATTGTTTGACTTGTTCAAGAATGACCGTTCACAATTTGAGTCAAAATGGAGCGATTTAAAGGTGTTTATTGAATACGGCATTTTAACAGACGAAAAATTCTGGGATAAGGCTCAAAAATTTTGTTTGCTTCAAAATGTTGAAGGAAAGAGCTTTACCCTGGATGAATACCAAACGCTTATTCGTGAAAATCAAACGGATAAAGACGGTCAACTGATTTGCCTGTATGCTTCGGATAAAAACGCTCAGTATGCACAAACACAAGCTGCAGTTGAAAAAGGTTACGATGTTCTTTTGATGGATGGTCAATTGGATGTGCATTTTGTTGGCAAAGTGGAACAACATTTTGAAAAATGTCGCTTTGTTCGTGTTGACAGCAATGCTACGGATCATTTGATCAACAAGCAGGAAAAATCCGAACTTACGCTTACAGATGAAGAAAAAGAATCCCTACAATCCCTGATTTCAGCACAATTGCCTCAAATAGAAAAGACCGAATTTAAAGTTCGGTTAGAGAATTTGGGTGAAGCCAATCCACCTGTCACCATAGCCCTCGATGAGTTTATGCGTAGAATGCAGGAAATGGCCGCCATGAATCCAGGACTGAATTTTTACGGAGAAATGCCTACCAATTATCAGGTGATAGTCAATGTTTCCAATCCAAAAATCAAGTCACTGATGGACGATACTGAAGGGAAAGAGTCGATGTCTAAACAATTGATTGACTTGGCCTTACTTTCAGGTGGACTGCTAAAGGGAGAAGCATTAAATCAATTTGTGAAGAGAACGTTGGAGATGCTTCATTGATGTTTTGTTTACCGAATTCTTCAATCTTTTTCGTACATTTGATGGATATCAAGTGTTGGTTATGAAAAAGATTGAATGGGTCATATTTTTGATAGCACTGGCTTTCACACCACTACATGCGCAAAAAGTAGGTTTGGTTTTAAGCGGTGGAGGTGCCAAAGGTGTCGCCCATATCGGTATGATTCAGGCATTGGAAGACAATGGAATACCCATCGACTACATCACCGGAACATCCATCGGTGCTGTGGTCGGTGGGCTTTATGCAATGGGATATTCGCCTCAGGAGATGCTTGCTTTAATCAAGTCCGATGAATTTGATCGTTGGAAATCTGGCAAGATTGAAGATAAGTATCTGAATCATTTTAGATTAGCTGATCCTACCCCAGAAGTAATATCAACTTCTATTTCATTGAAAGACTCCGTTCTTGATCCCAGGAAATTGCTTCCAAACAGTTTGTTGAATCCCATTCAGATGAATTTGGCTTTTATGCAATTAACGGCACAATCAACAGCATTCTGTAATCGGGATTTTAATGCGTTGTTTGTGCCATTCCGAAGCATCGCATCCAGTATTTCGGAGCGCAAATCCTATGTCTTCAGAAAGGGCGATTTGGGCGATGCCATTCGTGCGTCCATGACATTCCCTCTTGTCTTCAAAGCCATTCGGGTTGAAGATCAGCTGCTCTATGATGGCGGCATTTACAACAATTATCCGGTTGATGTTATGCAGTCTGATTTTCAGCCTGATATCATGTTGGGATGCATTGTTGACAATGCTGGTAAAGTGCCGGATGATTACGACATGTATGCTCAATTTCAACGCATGATCATGCATCCCACGAAGGATTCAATCAAGGATGGCTCTGGCATTCAATTGCAGTTGGATCTGGAAGAAATCAGCCTGCTCTCCTTTGATAAAGCAGACTCTGTGTATAAAGTTGGGTACGATGGAGCCATGAAATTCATGGATTCCATTAAAAATATGATCCATCGTCGGGTTGATCCATTTACGTTACTCATGAAAAGGCATGCATTCAAGAGTCAACTTCCACAATTTCGATTCAAACAGATTGAAATCAATGGAGTTACAGAACTTCAGAAAGATTATATTGTTAAAATTCTGAAACAGGATGGTACCCAATTTTTTTCGTTGGATGAATTTAAACAAGGTTATTTTAAGCTGCTGACAGGCGGTTTGATTATTAAAGAAATTTTGCCCCATGCACAATACATCGAAGCTGATGATGCCTTTAAGCTTATTTTGGATGTTGAAGTAGATAACAGCCTGGATGTGGCTTTTGGCTTCAATTTGAGCTCTGCGTTTACCAATCAGTTGTATTTGGGGATTTCTTACGAAGCCTTGAATGAACTGTCGCAGGTGTATGCCGGTGACTTGTATATTGGTAAATTTCATACAGGGTTGAATGTGTTGACTCAATTTAATTTGTTGAATGACAGGCTTCCCAGTTACCTGAAACTCAAATTTAGTGCCTTGAGTTATAATTACTTCATGGATGAAAAATTATTTTATCAAAGTGATTTGCCTGCATTTCTAAGTCAATATGAATCTTTTCTGAAAGTTTCTTATGGGATCCCATTCTTAAAAACCGGAAAATTGGAAGCTGCCCTCGGAGGCGCTTTTCTGATGGATGCCTATATGCAGGAAAAGCCCCTGGTCTATTCTTTAAGTAGTTATGATCGAAGTGTTTATGGATTTGGGTCCTTTTCAGTCACTGCTTACAAGAATTCTTTAAATAGCAAGCAATACCCCACCGACGGTGCGTTGATGCAAGCTGGCATTTCCATTTTATCAGGCGCTGAAAGCTATCGATATCCCGATTCTGTAGGTAATTTGGCGAAATCTGACAAAATTTTGCAATATTTTCAAATACGTGGAGCGTATGAACGCTATGTCCACTTTGATAATCAGTGGGTTATGGGAGTTAAAAGTGAGTTGGTCTACAACAACAAGCGCACTTTGGACAATTATACTTCTTCGGTGATTCAAGCGGTTGCTTTTACGCCAACGCCGCATAGCAAAACTGTCTTTAATGAGGCCTTCAGGGCCAACCAGTTTGTTGCATTGGGGGTCGTTCCCATTTGGAAAATCAAGCCAGCATTACATTGGAGAACAGATCTTTATGGATTTTTACCAATGGAAAGTCTGCATCCTGGACCCAATCATCAGGCCGTCAAAGTACGCACCATCCGCGATTTTCAATATCTTTTCGAAACAGCGCTCATCTACGATTTATCATTCACCAAAGCTTCTTTATATATCAATAAATACAGCGCTCCCGAGAAGAATTGGAATGTGGGACTCAACCTTGGTTTTTTATTGTTCCCAAAGAGGTATCTGGATTAGTCCTGATCGCATAAAAGGAAAAAGGACATCAAATTATTGATGTCCTTTTTCATGTGACCGCGATAGGATTCAAACCTATAACCTTCTGATCCGTAGTCAGATGCTCTATTCAGTTAAGCTACGCAGCCATTTTGTCTTAGCGAGTGCAAATATAGCGCTTTTTCGTAGAATTACGCAAGTCTGCCGCCGTTTTTTTTATACTTTTTTGATGGAAATGGAGTTTCGCGCTATGTTTCAGCTTGTTTAGAATGGAACGCCATCCAGACTTTCGCTCCCATACTCGTAATTTGACTGGCCCGATGAAGACGGTGCATTGGTGAAAGATGTTTCCTTATTGATTCTGGAGGAAAGAATGTTGGAACCAAAAGAAAAATCGGAATCTTCTTCCGGATTGCAAAATTTGGCAAATTGTCCCTTAAAGCGCAATCTGACATCGCCTACAGAACCATTTCTGTGTTTGGCGACAATGATTTCGGCCATGCCAACAAGGCTGTTTCCCTGAGCGTCTTCCAGAATTTTGTAATATTCGGGCCGGTGAATGAAGCAAACCATGTCTGCGTCTTGCTCAATGGCACCGGATTCACGCAAATCGGACAACTGTGGGCGCTTGGAATCGGCTCCGTTCCCGGTTCTGTTTTCAACCCCACGATTCAACTGAGACAAGGCTATAATAGGGATATTCAACTCTTTGGCCAGGCCTTTCAATGATCTTGAAATGGTCGAAACCTCCTGTTCTCTGCTACCAAAGCTGGATCCGCTGGCATTCATTAACTGAAGGTAGTCAATGACAATGATTTCTACATGATGTTCTCTGACCAGTCTTCTGGCTTTGGTACGAAACTCGAAAATGGACAAACTGGGGGTGTCGTCGATGTACAAAGGCGCATCATACAAATCTTTGATCTTGTGATCCAATTGATGCCATTCGTGTTCCAGCAGTTGTCCGTTTCTAATTTTTTCGCCCTCGATTTCGCAAACGTTTACAATTAATCTGTTGACTAATTGAACGTTAGACATTTCCAAAGAAAAGACAGCTACTGGTTTTTTGAAATTCACTGCAATGTTTTTTGCCATGGACAAAACAAAAGCTGTTTTTCCCATAGCCGGCCTTGCAGCAATGATGATGAGGTCGGAATTTTGCCATCCCGAGGTGATTTTATCCAATTTGTCAAATCCGGTCGGAATGCCACTTAAGCCGTCCGATCTTTTAGCTGCCTGATTCAACAGTTCAATGGCTTCATTGATAACCGGATTGATTTGCATCACATCCTTTTTCATATTGCGTTGGGAAATCTCAAACAGTCCTGCCTCTGCTTCTTGCATTAAATCATCCACATCGCTGGTTTCGTCATAGGCTCTACCAGATACTTCTGAAGTGTAACGAATCAATTCTCTGGCCAGGTATTTTTGTGCTACAATACGTGCATGATATTCCAGATGCGCTGTGGAAACCACTTTTCCTGTCAATTGCGCTAGATAATAGGCACCACCGACTTCATCCAGGCAGCCTTCCTTTTTGAGCTGCTCCTGAACGGTCAGCATATCAACCGGTCTCTGTAATAAAGAGAGGTTCTGTATGGCTTTGTAAATCAATTCATGGGTATGTTCGTAGAAGCTTTCAGGCTTCAATATATCACTGACGATGGAATAGGCATCTTTTTCCAACATCAAAGCTCCCAAAACGGCTTCTTCCAGCTCAATGGCCTGTGGTGGTGTTTTTCCAATGTCTGAAATGGATGGAGTTCTACTTGTTTTCTTTGGTTGTCTGTTGTTCCTTTGCGCTTCCATATGGGGTCGTTCATCGTTGAATGTCAAAGGTACACAAGAAAAAGCAATTCCATCAAAAAAGCTATCAACAAGGGTGTTGACAACTTGTCAAATTGGTCGGTTTTCATTACTTTTGCACCGTATTTTAAAAGAACTCGTCGGGTATATGATTTGTTTTCCAAATGCAAAAATAAATTTGGGTTTAAGGGTGGTTGAAAAACGACCGGATGGCTATCATAACATTGAAACCGTCTTTTACCCCATCGGATTGTGTGATGCATTGGAAGTGCATTTTTCTGATCAGGATGCGACGATGTTAAAAGTAGATGGTTTGGTTACCAGCGATTTGGCTTCTAACTTTAAGCATAACATTGTGTACAAAGCCTATACTTTGCTGAGCACAGAAGTGCCAATCAAACCCCTGTCTATGCATTTGGTGAAAAAAATCCCAACCGGAGCCGGCTTGGGAGGAGGTTCCTCCGATGGGGCGAATGCATTAAAAATCATCTCGAAATTGAAAGGTTCTCTGTTTACGGATGACGAATTGGAAAGTTTTTCTGCACAAATTGGCGCAGATTGTGCATTTTTTATCAAAAATAATCCGATATTTGCCAAAGGTATCGGCACAGAGTTTGAGCCGGTGCAATTGAATTTGTCCGGATATTTTTTGGTGTTGGTAAAACCTAATATTTCCGTTTCTACCGCAGAAGCATATGCGCTGGTAAAACCAAAAAAAACGGAGAATTCGTTGAAAGATTTGGTGCAATTGCCTGTAAATGAATGGAAAGATCTTGTTATTAACGATTTTGAACGTTCGGTTTTTACACAATATCCGGAGATTGAAAAAATTAAAGATACCATGTATGCGCATGGAGCCGTCTATGCTTCCATGTCTGGCAGTGGATCTTCTGTTTATGGATTATTTAACCATGCCATCGATTTGAAATCGGAATTTGATGGCATGTTTTATTGGAGTGAATTTTTAAAGTTTTGATTTAGTATATATACGTTAATTGATTGATAATGGCGAAAGTAAAAGGAGCTATAGTTGTAGATACCGAACGCTGCAAAGGCTGTGACGTTTGTGTGAACGCCTGTCCTTTCGATGTGTTGGCCATGTCGAAAGAGATGAATACGAAAGGTTATAACTTTTCGTATATGATGAATCCGGATAACTGCACCGGATGCTCCAGTTGTGGTTTGGTTTGTCCCGATGGATGTATTCGGGTGTATCGAGTAAAAGAATAGCATATGTCAGAAATCGCATTAATGAAGGGAAATGAAGCCATCGCTCATGCTGCAATTCGTTGTGGTGCAGATGGATATTTTGGGTATCCCATTACCCCTCAGTCAGAAATCATGGAGACTTTGATGGAACAAAAACCATGGGAAACAACCGGAATGGTCGTTTTGCAGGCCGAAAGTGAAATTGCTTCGGTTCAAATGGTTTTTGGTGGCGCTGCAACCGGAAAGAAATGCATCACCACTTCTTCCAGTCCCGGAGTGAGTTTGATGCAGGAAGGTATTTCCTTTGCTGCCGGAGCCGATTTGCCCATGTTACTGGTGAATGTCATGAGAGGTGGACCAGGTTTGGGCACCATTCAACCAAGTCAATCCGATTATTTTCAATCGGTGAAAGGTGGTGGTCATGGTGACTACAAATTGTTGGTGTTGGCACCGGCTTCAGTACAGGAAATGGCTGATTTTGTCGATCTTGGCTTTGAATTGTCGTTCAAATACCGCATTCCTGCCATGTTATTGGCAGATGGTGTGATTGGACAGATGATGGAGAAAGTTGTTTTGCCACCGTTTAAAAAAAGAAGAACCGTCGAAGAGCTTCGCGAACAATGTCCCTGGGCTGCTTCCGGAAAAATTGCCGGTCGAAAACAAAACATCGTCACTTCTTTGGAACTGGATCCATACAAAATGGAACAAAAGAATCTGGACCGCTTCGAACGCTATCGTTTGGTTGAATGCAGTGAAGTGAGATACGAAGAGTTTATGTGTGAAGATGCTGAATATCTGATTATTGCCTTTGGCTCTGCTGCCAGGGTAAGTCAGAAATCGGTTGAATTGTTGCGTTCAGAAGGAATCAAAGTAGGTCTATTCAGACCCATTACCTTGTGGCCTTTTCCAACAAAGGTTTTGAATAAATATGCTGACAACGTGAAATCCATGTTGACTGTAGAATTGAACGCCGGACAAATGGTGGAAGATGTTCGTTTGTCTGTCAATGGTAAAACTACAGTAAATCATTATGGCAGAATCGGAGGCGTAGTCCCCACTCCTGAGGAAATTGTAGATGCGTTAAAAAAGCAAATGTAAACTTGTAATTCATCCATTATGTCAAAAAATATCATAGATCCGTCAAACTTGGTTTATGGAAACTCAAGTGTATTGACAGATAAAACCATGCATTATTGCCCGGGATGCAGTCATGGTACCGCGCATCGTATTGTTGCAGAGGTTATTGAAGAGATGGGCATGCAGGACAAAACACTGGGTGTTGCACCCGTCGGTTGTGCTGTTTTCATTTACAATTATATTGATGTCGATTTTGCTGAATCGGCACATGGACGTGCACCCGCATTGGCAACCGCAATGAAGCGTTTAAATCCCGATCACCTGGTATTTACCTATCAGGGTGATGGTGATTTGGCTGCCATTGGTACCGCTGAAACCATTCATGCTTGTAACAGAGGAGAGAATATTACCATTATTTTCATCAACAACGGTATTTACGGGATGACTGGCGGCCAGATGGCACCGACCACTTTGGAAGGAATGAAGGCATCCACATGCCCTTATGGCAGAAACGT
>CAYYJF010000014.1:21797-32668 GCA_964472175.1 uncultured Bacteroidales bacterium
TTTTTTATTATCTTTGCCGACATATTGGTGATGTCAAAGGATGCACTCCTGAGACATAAAAGGGAACTCGGTCAAATTCCGAGACAGTACCCGCTGCTGTAGTGTCCTACAAACTTCGTAATGAGCGTAACCACTGTTTAATAATGGGAAGGTTTTACGAAGCGGACAAAGTCAGAAAACCTGCCAATGTATGTGATTCAAGCTTTCGGGAAGAAAAGCAATTGAACGTAATCCACTCTTTTTATAGATGTCAGGTGCGTCGTTGTTCTGTTCCCTTTTATTAACCTGCATCAAAAAAATGCAATGAGAACAAACATTTTTTTCAAATCCGCTATTTTTGCGGTTGCGGTAGCTTTTACTGCATGTGATCCAAATTCAGATGAGAATCTGCAAGTTGTAACTTTTGAAGATGCCCAACTGTCCGAGTTGGGCTATTGGAATGGTTCGGATAAAAAAGGCGTTGGTAGCCTGTTTGATGCTTATGGTACAACAGATTCAATGTATTTAGGTCATTATCAGTCTGAAGGATTGAGTTTTGAAAACCGTTATTTTTATAGTTTTGAAGGATCCTATGGCTATTGGAATGGCTTTGCTGTTTCCGGTCAACACAATATGGATTCTGTAGGTTATTTGAATCAATACAGTGTGTATGCACCAACTGGTGCCAATGGGTCAAATCAGTTTGGCATGATATATATATTCGATTCTGCTGTCTGTAATTTTGATGCACCTGCTAAAGTTAAAAGCCTGATGATCAATAATTCAACTTATGTTTATCATGCTGTGAAAAATGGCCGGGATGGCGGCAATCAAAACAATACACAATTTCAAACGGGCGATTATATGTTGGCAACCATTGTCGGTTATGATGCTCATGATCAAATAACATCTTCAATAGATGTTGTTTTGGCAGATTTCAGAGGTGATTTGCAATATGTCTGTGATACTTGGAAACCCGTCAATTTGGAATCCTTGGGTTCCGTTAAAAAATTGGTGTTCAAATACTTTTCAACCAAATCGAACGTACCAAGTTATTACTGCATTGATGATGTAACTTTTTCAAGAGACTAAGTCTATCTGCCTGATTTATTAGTCTTTTAGTGGGGAAATGCATGTATCATGGGTTTCCCCATTCTTGTTTTATGTCCATTTATAGTTTAATTTGGCTATTTTTGCAACTCAAAATAGTTTTGTATGCGTATAGACATCATCACCGTATTGCCAGAATTGTTGGTTGGTCCTTTAAACTGCTCCATTTTAAAGCGTGCACAAGACAAAGCTTTGGTTGAAATTGTCGTCCATAATCTAAGGGAATATTCAACGGATGAAAAACACCATCGGGTGGATGACTATGCTTTTGGTTTTTCAGCCGGAATGGTGCTTCAAATTGAACCCATCGACCGCATTTTGGAAAAGCTAAAAATGGAGAGATCCTATGATGAAGTCATCTATACTTCTCCGGATGGTGAACTATTCGATCAACCTATGGCCAATCAATTGTCCATGTTGAACAATGTCGTCATCCTTTGTGGTCATTATAAAGGCATTGATCACCGTATTCGGGAGCATTTGATAACCAAGGAAATCTCAATAGGAGATTATGTCCTTACCGGTGGAGAATTGGCTGCTGCGGTGATTTCCGATGCTGTTGTCCGGTTATTACCAGGTGCTATCAATGATGAGCAATCTGCACTTTCAGATTCCTTTCAGGATCAATTGCTGGCGCCGCCTGTTTACACGCGTCCGGCAGAATACAAAGGTTTGAAAGTGCCGGATATTTTGCTTTCAGGTCATCAAAGAAAAATTCAGGAGTGGGAACACCAGCAAGCTTTGGAAAGAACTGCAATACTCAGGCCACACCTGCTGAAAAAATAGCCCATAAGACAATCAACCACAACAATCTTTCTTTAAGCAACTCTTGGTTGTCGCATTATCTGGCAAAATCATGCCGCCTGTCAAGTCAGCAACACGATCGATTTGATTTTTGGTGCAATACTCCACAATTCCAGCAGCAATCTTCTCGGAAATGGCCGGGTCAATAAAATTTGCCGTGCCTACTTGAATGGCAGAAGCACCTGCCAGCAAAAATTCGATGGCATCATTGGTGCTTGAAATGCCTCCCAGACCTACTACGGGGATATTTACGGCATTGGATACCTGCCAAACCATCCTAAGGGCTACCGGCTTTACACATGCGCCTGATAAGCCACCTGTAATGGTTGATAAGATGGGTTTTCTGCTTTTGACATCAATGGCCATTCCCAGAAGGGTGTTGATTAAAGAAACGGAATCAGCGCCAGCAGATTCAACTGCTTTGGCGATTTCTGTGATGTCGGTCACATTGGGTGACAATTTGACCATCAAATGCTTTTTGTAGACTTTTCGAACGGCTTCAACAATGGCAGCAGCACTTTTTGGATTCGTTCCAAATGCCATGCCACCTTCTTTTACATTGGGACAAGAGATGTTTAATTCGATACCGGGAATGCGATCCAGATGATGGATGATTTCAGCCGTTTCTACATAGTCTTCAAGGGTAGATCCGGACACGTTTACCAATATTTGAGTGTCAAAATGTTGGATGTTCGGGTATATTTTTTCCACAAAATAGTGTACCCCTTTGTTTTGTAGTCCAACCGCGTTCAACATACCGCTAGGTGTCTCAGCCATACGTGGATACGGGTTCCCTTCTCTGTGGCGAATGGTAGTGCCTTTCACAATTATACCGCCTATTCGCGATAGGTCCATGAAGTCTGTATACTCTTCTCCGTATCCAAAAGTTCCGGATGCGGTCATGACCGGATTTTTCAAATGCAATCCGTTTAAATTGACGTGTTGATCTACTACCATTTTAATTTCTTTAGATTGAAAACCGGTCCTTCTGTGCAGGTGCATACATGTCCGTCAACGGTGTCTTCAACACAGCACAAGCAAGCACCAATACCGCAAGCCATTGTGTTTTCAAGTGAAACTTCGCATTCGATTTGATTTTCCTTTGCATAAGCAGCAACGGCTTTCATCATGGCTTTTGGGCCACATGTGGCAATACGGTCAAAATCCGGAGTCTTTAGGATAGAATGTTGGGTGACATATCCTTTTTCACCATGTGTTCCATCCTCGGTGGTCGTATAAACTGTTCCAAATTGTTGAAAAAGCTCCAATTCCAGCAAATCATTGGCCGATCTGGCACCCAATAGGAAGGTGACATGCTTTTTCATCTGGTGCATTTGGCGGCCAAACATCAACAATGGAGCGACACCAACGCCACCGCCAATCAGTAAGATGTTTTGGTCTGTTTCGCAATAGTCAAAATGATTTCCCAGAGGCAACAATAGGTTTACGAAGCTACCAGGCTGTAGTTTGGCCAACGTACGTGTGCCGTCGCCGACAATTTGAACCAGGAGCCACAAGGTATTCTTCTCTGTATCCACAAAATTAATGGAAATAGGGCGTCTTAAATAGGTTGTGGGGGAATCTTCTACCAAAACCTGAACAAACTGCCCTGGGAGCATCTGTGGAAGTTTATCCTGACCTTTTAATACCAATAAAACATACTGGTGATTGAGTTGCTTGTTCTCGATCAATTCCAAACTGATTTGGAACCGCTTTTTGCTTGTAGGCATATGTTCGTATACGATGGATGAATGACGAGGCAAAGATAATCCATTTTTTTTCAAGAATCAGCCTTTTGGATTTGGAACAAATTCCTCATAGGTGTTGTCAGAGTAGAAAACAGCTATTTTCTTGATTTTTACAGCAGGAGATTCTTTTAGTGTAAAAGGCTGTATTTCAATTGTTTTTTGGGTGGTAAAAGGGTTTTTAAAGGCGTTTTCCTTGGCGTATTCGTTTTCAGCTTCCCCGTTGTACGGAAATAGATCATCCTGGTCAAATAAAGTCGGATTTTTTGAGGGTTGGGCATAATCAAGAATCATGGGTTCTTTTCCAGAAATCAACCAAAGTGGATTGATGTCAGGAAAACGAATTAAAATTTTCTCGATATTGTCCAGACTGAGCTTATTCCGACCATGTAATATGTGAGAAACAACAGCTCTGCTAAGGTCTACTTCGTCAGCAAATGCTGAGGGAGTCAGTGCTTTATGATCAAGTATTCTTTGTATCCGGTCTTTCATTGTCCACAAGTATGAATACAAATGTAAAAACAAAGTTTAACATCTGCAACTGCTGTTTACAAAAATAAATAACTAAATAAATTTACAAATTGAAACTCCGTGGACTTTAAAATATACAAATGTGAGGAGCCTGTATAGCTAAGTCAATTCACCATCTGTAATAACTTGTAGTGTAAGATTTAACAAATAATACTTAATGAATTGGTATATAATGCATTAAGTAGATAGATACAGTAGATTTGTCTGTATTTATGCCACTAATTTAAATAATGATCAGATAGATTGAATTTGAAATGTAAGGAGATGCATTTAAAGTGCTGGTATATAGACTTATATATCCAATAATATTGATAAATGATGCGCTGTATACGGTTTACATTGAGTATATTATACAGATGTACACAACAATCAACTAAAGCCAAAATCAGCCAACTATAAGGATTGCATTCAAATTTGTTTGCTCCAGAACGCAGCAATAATTTACAGACAGATTAACAAAAGTATCATTAACACTTGTAAATAGTATACATATGTTATGAACACTTTATCAACAGTTATCAACAAACAAATCTGTTAACAAAGAATATTGGAAGAAATGGAAGTGTTGTAAACTTTATCGCTTCAGAATGGCGAATTTGAAAACTTGCTGAGCTATGGATGGAAATATTAAAATCTCAGCGACTGGGATTGTGCATGATTTTAAACAGCAATTCTTTGAGCAATTCTGCATCTGAAATGCCTTTCGTATCAAATCCCTTGGATCTTGCATCAAAATCTCTGAGAAGTGAAATGATTTGCATGGTTTTTCCCGCATTGTAATTTTTGGCTGCTTCGGATAATTCTCTCACCCTGAATGGTGCTACACCAAGTTCCACGGCAACTTGAGCCGGCGACTTGTCAACCAAATAATGAAATAGCATGAGGTTGGTAAAAAATGAACCTAGTAAAGCGATGGTTTTTTGAATGGGGTAATTTCTAGGATTTTTCGAATAGAAGGTTGCGATTTTGGTGGCTTTAAAATAGTTGTTTGTTACAATGGCATTTTGAAGTTCAAAATCGTTGAATTCACGACTGATTCCAATGTGTTTTTCAATTAATTCGGAATTAATTTGATCTGCCCCCTCCTTTTGAGATAATTTGAGTTTGTCCAGGGCTCCGGTAATCCGACTCAAATCGCTTCCCAAATAATCGGCCAACAATGTTGCTGTGCGCTCGTCAATTTTCATATGACGAACGGCCGATTGTTGTGTTATCCATCTTGGTAATTCGCTCTCATACAGTTTTTTAGATTCAAATAAAAGGCCTTTTTCATCAATGATTGACGTTATTTTTTTTCTTTTATCCAAAGAGCTATACTTATGATTGAAAATCAAGATGGTCGTTGGCATGCTTTTTTCCAGATACAATGCCAAATCGTCGATGTCTTTTAAATCCTGAGCTTCCCGAATCAGAATGACTTTATACTTCGCCAGCATCGGATATTGCCTGGCATATCCAAGAATTTGTCGGATATTGGTGTCTTTCCCGTATAAAATACTTAAATCAAATTCTTTATCTGTTTCTGTAAGGACTTGATTGACAATCTGATTTGATAATAAATCAATAAAAAAGGGTTCTTCACCCATCAGAAAATAAACCGGCTTGACAATCCCTGATTTCAACTCAGACAAAATTGTTTCGGTCGTAATGTTCCCTTTTTTTGCCATATATTTAGAAGCGCAAGTGTTTAACGGATCGACCCTTTCTGATTAAAATATCCAAAGCAGTGATGCCGATTTCCAGTTGATCTTTAACGAAAGTCTGGTTGACCTGACGGTCGCTTTCTTCGGTTTTGACTCCAGTCGAAATCATGGGTTGATCCGATATGAGTAGCAAGGCTCCTGTTGGGATGCTGTTGTAGAATCCGACAGAAAAAAGGGTGGCCGTTTCCATATCCACAGCCATGGCTCTAATTTTTTGTAGGTATGTTTTAAATCCTTCATCATACTCCCACACTCTTCTGTTTGTGGTGTATACAGTTCCTGTGTAGTAGTCTTTGTGAAAGTCTCTGATGGTCGTAGAAACGGCACGTTGTAAGCTAAATGCAGGTAAGGAAGGAACCTCTACGGGGAAATAATCATTGGAAGTACCTTCTCCTCTAATCGCCGCTATGGGCAATATAAAATCACCCACGTTCATCCCGTTTTTTAAGCCACCGCATTTTCCCAAAAAGAGGACGGCCTTTGGTTCGATGGCAGACAGCAAATCCATGATGGTGGCCGCATTGGCACTACCCATACCGAAATTGATGATGGTGATACCATTGGCCGTTGCATTTGGCATACTGCCCTCTTTACCAAGAATTTCGACTTGATACTTTTCGGCAAACATGCGCACATATTGGTTGAAATTGGTCAACAAAATGTGTTTTCCAAAATCTTCCAATGGCCGTTTGGTGTACCTGGGAAGCCAGTTGTCAACAATCTCTTTTTTGGTCTTCATCTCAATTGTTGTATCTTTAAACATCTAAAGCAAAAGTACAAAATGTTTGATTTAAACTTACCTGAATGTGGGCTTAAATTGAGAAAGTTCAACGGTAAACAACAGGTTTTCGATGTACTTCGGAAAAAATTTGTAGCCTTGACACCTGAAGAATGGGTCAGGCAGCATTTTATTTCATTTTTAATCCAACATAAAGGCTACCCTCCTGGCAGGATGGTCAATGAAGCTGAGATTTTTGTGAATGGACAAAAAAGGCGTTGCGATACGGTGGTTTATGATGAATTTCTGCAACCTTTGGTTGTATTGGAGTTTAAAGCGCCTGAAGTGGTTATTTCCCAATCGGTTTTTAATCAAATCTCTGCGTACAATTTTCAATTGAAAGTACCTGTTTTGATCATCAGCAATGGGAAACATCATTATTGTTGTCGTATGGATGGGGAAAAAATGTCTTATGTGTTTGAGTCCAATATTCCTGACTATTCTGTTATAACAAAAACGCCATGAGGGTCTGAACCTTCATGGCGTTTTGTTTATGTATTATCTGCAGTTTAATCTTAGTCGTTGGTCATATCCGGATCGATCATAATGCGACCACAGTATTCACATACAATGACTTTTTTACCAATGCGGATGTCCATTTGTCTTTGGGGTGGAATCTTGTTAAAACAACCTCCGCAAGCATCTCTTTGAACAGAAACGACTGCCAAACCATTTCTGGCACTCTTACGAATACGTTTGAATGCTGTCAGCAATCTTGGTTCGATTAAATTTTCAATTTGTTTGGCTTTTTCTCTCAAAGTATCTTCTTCACTTCTGGTTTCAGAAATGATTTCTTCGAGTTCTTCTTTTTTGAGTTCCAAATCTTTTTTGCGTTCAGAAATGTGCTCTTCTGCAGCTGTCATTTCTTCGGCTTTGATTTTCTGCAAAGCTTGTGCTTCCCGAATCTTCTTTTCTGAAAACTCTATTTCAAGTTCTTGGAATTCAAGCTCTTTGCTCAAATAGTCAAATTCGCGGTTGTTGCGAACGTTGTCTTGTTGCTCTTTATATTTTAAAATAAGTGCCCTTGAATTCTCAATATCATTTTTACGAGAAGAAATGGTGTCATCACATTCTTTGAGTTCGGCACGATTGTTTTCTATACGGGTTTCCAAACCTGCAATTTCATCCTCCAAATCTTGAACTTCCAAAGGTAATTCACCACGAAGCGTTTTTATCTTATCGATCTCCGAAACAACCATCTGAAGCTCGTAAAGCGCTTTTAGCTTTTCTTTTACAGTAATTTCTCTGGGTTCGGCTTTTGAATTTTCAGCACTCATATTTATAGGATCTTGATTATAAGTTACTTAGAAATATTGAACCGGATTCGTTTCCTTCGTCGAAATCCGAAGTGCAAAAGTAGGGAATTTTTTTGATAATAAGTCTAAAAAAATCTCTTTTGTAAACTGTTCCGTTTCGTAGTGTCCTGCATCCACAAACAATAGTTGATCGGCATGATCCAGAAAATCGTTGTACTTTGCTTCCCCTGTCAGGTATGCATCTGCATTTTGTATGATGGCTTGAGAAATCAGCGAAGCTCCTGAACCACCACACAAGGCTACTTTTTGAATGGTTTTGCCTTTCAGTCCGGAGTGTCTGATTCGGTTGCAATGAAAGGTCGTTTTGACGCGTTCCAGGAATTCGGATTCACTCAACGGTTTTTCCAATTCGCCAATGATGCCAAGACCGTAGGCTTGGTCGTTTTCACTTCTGGAGGGCATAAAGACCGTTGACTGCTTCAATCCAAGCTTCTTGGCCATTTGATCGTTGACTCCTCCTCTTGCTACATCAACATTGGTATGCCCGGCATAAATGTTGAGGTGATGTCGGATGGCTTTGATGCTGATTTGTTCAGTCAAATTGGCTCCAACCAATTTTTTTAAACCGTTGAAAATGACAGGATGATGAGATAAAATCATGTTGTATCCCAATGAAATAGCTTCATCCAGAACCTCCGGTGTGACATCCAGGCAAATCAATACGCCAGTGGCTTCATCCGCTCTGGAGCCGATGATTAAACCTGAATTGTCATATGATTCTTGCAGGTCGAGCGGAGCAAATGCTTCCAGTACGTTGCAAATATCACCGATTTGAATCATTGTATTATTGTGGTACACTTTTGATGTCAATATACAATTCGTCCAGTTGTGCTTGTTCAATGCGTGAAGGTGCATCGCACATCACATCTCTGCCTGAATTGTTTTTAGGAAATGCAATACAGTCACGGATGGAATCCAAACCGGCCATAATCGAAACAAATCGATCAAGTCCGTAAGCCAATCCTCCATGAGGTGGCGCACCATATTTGAATGCACCCATCAAAAAGCCAAACTGACTTTGTGCTTTCTCACGGGTAAAGCCCATAATATCAAAGGCTTTGGCTTGCAACTCACTGTCAAAGATACGAATGGAACCACCGCCCAATTCCACACCATTGATGATCATGTCGTAGGCGTTTGCCCTTACTTTTCCCGGATCTACATCAAGCAATTCGATGTCTTCAGGCTTGGGTGAAGTAAATGGATGGTGCATGGCAAAGAAGCGCTGCGTCTCTTCATCCCACTCAAACATTGGGAAATCGACCACCCATAAAGGTGCGAATACATCTTTGCTTCTCAGACCCAAACGTTGTCCCACTTCCAAACGGAGTTCGCATAAGGCCTTTCTGGTTTTATGCACATCGCCGCTTAAAATCAACATCAAATCACCTGGTTGGGCATCGAATGCCTGTACCCATTTTTGCAATTCTTCAGGTCCATAAAATTTGTCGACAGAGGACTTGATGGTGCCGTTTTCTTCATATCTCACCCAAACCATGCCTTTGGCACCGATTTGCGGACGTTTGATGAATTCGGTCAATTCGTCTATCTGTTTTCTGGTGTAGGTTGCACACCCTTTTGCACAGATACCACCTACAAAAGCAGCATCGTCAAACACCGTAAAGCAATTGGGTGTGATGATGTTTTTGAGTTCGACAAAGGTCATGCCGAATCGAATGTCCGGTTTGTCGCTACCATAATACTTCATGGCATCGCTCCAGGTCATTCTTGGAAACTCGCCCATTTCTATTTGCTTGATTTCTTTAAACAGGTATTTGGTCATGTCCTCAAAAATTTGAATGACATCATCCTGTTCTACAAAAGACATTTCACAGTCTATCTGTGTAAATTCTGGTTGACGGTCTGCTCGTAAATCCTCATCTCTGAAGCATTTGGCAATTTGAAAATACCGATCAAAGCCGGCCACCATCAACAATTGTTTGAACAATTGAGGTGATTGTGGCAAAGCATAAAACTCATTGGGGTTCATGCGGGAAGGAACCACGAAATCGCGGGCACCTTCAGGTGTTGAACCAATTAAAATCGGTGTTTCAACTTCGATAAAGTTTTGAGAATCAAGAAACTTGCGAACCAAAAAAGTGATTTTATGTCGCAGTTCCAAATTGGATCTGACAGCTTGTCTTCTTAAATCCAAATAACGGTATTTCATCCGCAAATCATCTCCCCCATCGGTTTCGTCTTCAATGGTGAAGGGGGGCGTTTCGGATACGTTGAGAATGTTTAATTCCTTGACGGTTAGTTCGATATCTCCAGTAGGAATGTGCGTATTTTTATTTGATCTTTGTGTCACAACCCCTGTCACCTGAATCACAAATTCCCTTCCGAGTTTGTTGGATCGCTCGCAGAGTTCCGGATCATTTTCCTGATTAAAAACCAATTGTGTTACACCATATCGATCTCTTAAATCGACAAAAGTCATTCCACCCATTTTACGGATGCGTTGAACCCAACCGGCCAAAGTGACCTCTTTATGTTCATCGTTGATGCGAAGTTGTCCGCACGAATATGTTCTATACATGAATACAAGCTTGTTTGAGCTGCAAATATCGACTTTTTTTTCACAAATGACAAATTAGGCTTTTGTGGAATGAAAAAAAAGCCTACATTTGCACCCGTCTTAGTCAACGGGGTGTAGCGCAGTCCGGTTAGCGCACCTGCTTTGGGAGCAGGGGGTCGTGGGTTCGAATCCCGCTACCCCGACTAAAATCAGACGAAAGCTCGTTACTTTTAGTAACGGGCTTTCTTGTTTATAGAACCCACGACCCCCACTCCTCCCTTTTCCAAAGGGAGGTTGGGAGGGATTGTTATTATCTTAAAATCGAGCGTAGCTCGTGGGTTCGAATCCCGCTACCCCGACTAAAATCAGACGAAAGCTCGTTACTTT
>CAYYJF010000014.1:32768-37116 GCA_964472175.1 uncultured Bacteroidales bacterium
TAGTAACGGGCTAATCTAATAAATTGATTGGAACAAGAAATTCACGACCAACCGAATATGGAATCAATTCCAAATGCTGCAACCTACCAATAATCATTGCAGGGTGTGTATTAAACAAGTTGGCATACTGTACAATATCTTTAGCCGTGATAGAAGTCGGATGTTCTTTCAATAGTTTTTCTTCCTGTTCTTTTGAGAAAGTCAGTTTTACTGCAAACTCGTGCGCTTCTTGTTCTTTTTGTTTGTCTACAGCTGCAAAGTCTATGTTTTCCAATGAGATATATTTCTTTCCATGTAACAAAATATGTCCCAATTCGTGAAAGAAGGTAAACCAAAAACGGTCATTCTGTTTGTAGCGAGCTGTTAGTTGTATTAGCGGAGTGTCGTTCATCCAGCGTGTGGAGCCACTAAGTGGAACCTTAGGCAATTTAGGAGTAAATAAAAGTATGACTCCTACTTCATGACATAACTCCTGTAGCCGGGTGAAGAAATCGGTTGGTTGCTCCACCATGAGTTTTCGCATGGAGGGTATACTCCCTTTCAATTGTTTACTGTTAAAAGCAGGAACTTTTGTGGCATGTGCTTGCAATTCTCCTTGCCGTAACCAGGCAGAAATGGCATGTGCTTCATGTGTATGCTTCAGTGAAGTGAAAGCAGCAACCTTAAGTTCGCTTTGCAAATACAATTTTTCCCAGGCGGCTGCCGAAGCTATACCAAAAAATGAAAGCAGGTGTTGTGTTTTTTCTTCCAATTTTCGGGTTGAGGGCACCCAGTTATTATTGGCCATATCAGCATAAGGAAACTGTTTTGCCCATTCATGGGATCGGCTTAAAGTTTCGAGCTGCTTGTTACGTGCCACATATTCGTTATAACGCGCTTGCTTGTTTATCCAAAATGAGGCCGGTATCTGCGTCACATTTTCAAAAAGCACAGCCATCTCAGGTGTAATTGAACTTTCCTCATTCAGTACGGCAATAATCGTTTTTTCGGGTTTGTCTGTTCTTAAAGCAAATTCCTTGATACTCATGCCCATTTCTGCCAATTTTTCGCGGAGAGTTTCGGCAGGATGAAAAACAACGGTGGGAATAAATGGATTGGTTGACATAACGCTATCTATTGTTTTTCTTTTCGTGGTAATTGGTGATTTCTAAAATGCGTAGATCCTTTAGCTCTTTCAGCTTTATTGAACCATTATTTACTCCTTCGAGTATGGGGGCATAAACCAATCGGGTTGGTTGCTCCAAACTGCAAGCCCATTCTCCCGATCTGTTTTCAGACAGTGCGTGATGGTTTCCCGGTAAATGAAGTAAGACCTCAAAGCTGTCTGCATCATACAAGTCATTCAATCTTTTGTGAAAAAGCTCTGCCTGTTTATTACCAAGT
Source organism: uncultured Bacteroidales bacterium (assembly GCA_964472175.1). Taxonomy (GTDB): domain Bacteria; phylum Bacteroidota; class Bacteroidia; order Bacteroidales; family UBA1402; genus UBA8389. Next base: position 34,152 of record CAYYJF010000014.1, read on the forward strand.
TTACGCTGTGCCAGTTTATAATCATAGGCATACTTTTCCAACTTTCTGTCTGCAAAGATAATATTCATTTCTATAATACCATAATATAACTTACACTTTCTGTTAGTTATTATATTTGAACCATCATTTTTTTTAAATCGAGCGTAGCTCGTGGGTTCGAATACCGCTAACCCGAAAAAATGCAAAAGAAAGCCTGTTACTTTTAGTAACGGGCTTTCTTGTTTATAGAACCCACGAACCCCCACTCCTCCCTTTCCCAAAGGGAGGTTGGGAGGAATTGTAATTTTCTAGAAATTCTTCCGCTTCTCCTTTTGGGAAAAGAGGAAGAATTTGTCATTCTTGGAAAAATCGGAGAATCTCTGCGTCAATTTCCAGGGTCGGTTTGAAAACCATGGGCGCATGTGCATAGAAAATCGAACCATCGGGATACCGCATTACCCCATAACAGTCATCCGATGCCGTTAATCCATACAGATTGCCCTTTTCGTTCATGCGCAAGGGTTGTTCAACAATTTTTCCGTAAAAGATTTGATTACCCAAAGGCGTTTCAATAATTTCCCCAATTTGATGGCAGATGCTTTCATCCGGTCGTCCATGAAATGGTCCATCGTCAGGAATGAGGCAATCACAAAGCAACCGTCCTTGCTGATCAAAGACCCAAGTGGACAATTGGTAGCGGTAGGTTGAATCTAAGGCGAATTGTTCCATCACCAAACAATAAATGTTGTGGTTGTTTTCTGGCGATTCATACAAAAATGGAAAATGGACCTGATAATGTTCAACAACTTCTAAAGCCTTTTGACGATTGGAAAAAAATAGTGGTTTTTCACGGTAAACATTTCTTTCTTTTGTTTTGTCAATCATCAAGGCATACACTAAAAAAAGTTCGAGATCCTTCTGTTTCATTGATTACGTTAGATTTGGTTAATAATAGATTTACTAGAAACGAAGGTAGGAGTAACAAATATATACGGATAAATTATTTATTACTATGCTTTCATATACAATTATATCATCGTGAAGTTGATTTATTCAACCTGATGCTAAATTCGTACAAATAGTTTTTAAAGAGTTAGTTCAAGGCCGGTGTGAAGAGATAAAAAAGGCCGTTTGAAATATCTTCAAACGGCCTGAATTTTTTTAATGAATGACAATCACGATTTCTGCTCGTTTAATATTGCCAATGCCAAATCTAAAATCATGGTATCGTCCAATTTGACCAATCCACCATCGGGTCCGGGTTCAATGTGAACGCCTACACTTTTACCTTCTTGATAATGACTTCCTCCGAAATAGTTTCTAACGGTATCTACCGAAATTCCCAAGTTGTCAGCAATACGTTGAGAACTACCCGAAGGCAAACTGTCTTTGATTTTACGCAGTTCATTAAATGTGATTGTCTTTACCATGGCCGTATACATTAGAGGTTTATACTAGGTCGTTTTAATAAGGTTAACACCCTAAAAATAGCCAAAAAAAAGAAATAAAAAAACGATTTTAAGTATAATTTATATTCTTTAAAAATATGGGGGGGCTATTTATTTTGAAAAAGAGTAACCTGCAATGAAACAGATGGTTATGCTGATTGATAAAACCAATATAATACCGTTTACATCGATTTGTGAAAAGTTGGATTGAATTTTCTTTCTTCTTCTATCCATTTTGCGGTTGCCTGAGTGTGTTTTCCCTTTGGATAGATATCTGAATACATAATAGAACAAAATGGAGGCAGAAAAACCAAATATACCACCGCAAATAACGTCCATTGGATAGTGGACGCCCAAATAAATCCTTGAATAGGAAACCAATAAAGCCCATAACAAGATCGAAAATGAATACAGATGATTTCGTACCAACAACAAGGTGAATCCCGCAATGGCAAAAGCATTGGCTGCATGACTGGACATGAAACCGTATTTTCCACCGCGATATCCCTGAACCGTATGAATGAGGTTTCCGATTTCCGGATCATGTGTTGGTCTGAATCTTTGAACCAGAGGTTTCACTACACCTGAAGCGATTTGATCCGTAAAGGTGATGAGCAACAGGATACATAAAATAACAAGGATGCTGGTGTTTTTTTGGGTTTTTATCAGGTAATAAACAAAGGCAACAAGCAGTGGAATCCAAATAAGCGTGTCAGAAAGCAACCACATAAAACCATCCAACCAATTTGTATGAAGTGCGTTGAGATCCAACAACAATTCCTTATCCCATTTGTCTATTTCCTGAAAAAATGAATTCATGTCCTTGATGCAATTCTTATATGATCACTAAATCCTTCATTTGCAACCATCCGACATTTCCATCTTCCAATTCAACTTCACACCAATCACCCAACTGACTCTTGATCACCACCTTGACACCTTCATGCAACACAAACAAGTCGTTCCCACTTTGATCGGGTGAACTTTTTGCTGTTACAGACAAGGAAAAAAGGATGGCTTCATCAGATTGTTGGACTTTTTGATAGGACTTGTTCGCAAATATGATTCCAAAAATAGCAAAAATCATGGCAAGAACACCTACAAAAAAGCATGTTTTTTTAATCCAGCGCTTTCTTCCTAGAAAATAACAGGCCAAACAGATGGAGAAGATGAAAGCAGAGACAATGCCAAAAATCGACCACCAGTTACTGCTAAATGATTGATATAATGATTGATACCACCTCGCAAAAATGAATTTCCCAAGAGGGGTGATTTGATCTACAATTTTGGTTTTACACAATTCCAAATTGTGTTTGGTGTCTGCATCTCCGGGATTCAATTTCATAGATCTTTCATAATTCAAGATGGCTTGAGCCATCTTTTCATTTTTGAAGTAAGCGTTTCCCAAATTGTAATAGACATTGGCAGATGCACCATTTTTTTCCAGAAGATACTCATAGATATCAATGGCAATATCGTACTTTCTGGCCGCGTAAGCCGATGCTGCCTTGTCCAACAAGGATTCTGTTGATTCAGAG
>CAYYJF010000015.1:0-5979 GCA_964472175.1 uncultured Bacteroidales bacterium
ACGCTGAAAAAAAGCCAATTAACCCTTAAAGGTGGCTTTCCCGTCCATACCGCAGTTAAAATTAAGGAGTTACAATGAAAATTGTAGCTCCTAATTTTTTGCACACCCGCGACCCACCCTCCTCCGGAATAGCACCGGATGGTTCCAGTTTATAGAATCTTATCTGGTTTTACACCAGAATGTTTCTAATTCCTCCTTTAGATGGAACGGCTATATCTTCGAACAAAACGATCGACTCCTGTTTATTTATTTCCAATAACAAGCCGTGATGTCAATTTGCTCCTTCCCGGATATTTTGTAAAGCCTTTGATTGGTTTTTTTTGAATTCAATCCTCCAAGCTTCTCAATGTATGGACCCAGTTTGACATATTGTATATTGTCTAGCAAAAAGCCAGGGGGAAGTGCTGGCTTTCCAGAAAACCAGCCAACTTTCACGCTGGATTTGCTTTGATATTGCAGAAAACTGGCAAGTTTTTGGATTTCGTCAGGAAAAGCATCACCACCCATGAAGCAAACACAGGTGATGGCTTTACCATACTTTTGAAGCAAATCCAAAAGAACTTGTTCGGTCAGTACTTCTCCGATGTCATCCCAAAGTTGTGGGCTGTGACAAGCTGGGCAATGATTGGGACAGTTTGAAATATTGATGGCTAGTGTCGTTTCATCGGGAATTTCCTGAAAAACAATATCATAATCAACGTATCGGAGCATAGTATCGCTTGTCGGCCTCTTTTTGACGGCTTTGGGAAAAATTGCTGATACGTTTCAGATAACCAATCACTCGGGTCAGATAATCAATGTTTTTGCTGTGGCAAACGGGGCATTCCTTCAGGTATCGTTTGTCAATATGTCCGCAATCGTTGCAAACGGTATTTGGAATATTGAATGTGAAATAGTTGCACCCTTCAGAAGCAGCTACACGAAACAGGTTGCGGTATTGTTCTTTACTCAGGTGCTCTTCCAAATTTAAATGAAGGGCAGAACCTCCTGTTAGGTGCTTGATATATTTGTTTCCGTGTAACTGAATTTTATCGATGATATTCAGTTTCTCATCCTCCACGATATAAAAGTAACTGTTGTAGCATGCTCTTGTGACGGAATAACCATCTTCCTGATCCCATTTGGCGTGTTTGACCCCAACGTTTTCAGCCGGGATCATTTCGCAATTGAACATGACTTCTTTGGTCCTGTATTTCTGGTTGTATTTTTCAATCATACCAAGAACTTCTCCAACAAAACCCGCATATTTGGGATTGTCATTGATCTCAATACCCAAATATTCGGCTGCTTCAACCAATCCGTTGACGCCGATGGTTAAATACTGGCGGCTCATGTTGATATATCCGGCATCAAACAATGGCAACATGCCTTTTGCTTGCAATTGTTTCAGGTTTTCGTTGTATGCCATCTGCACTTTGTGCACCAAATCGACCACTTCTTCGAGATATGCGAGGTGGGGCAAATTCAATTTTTTGGCATGTTGAATGCAGCGGTTGAGATTGATGGTCAATACGCTTTTGGATCCTGTTGAGACTCCGCCAGCCCCCAGTGTATAACTAAAACTATTGTCTTGTATTTCATTTCTCAATCGGCAGCAACTACTTAAAGAATCGGCGTTGTCGCTCATATAAGTAAAGAATGAATGGCCTTCCGCATACATCTTAGCTGCAAAAGCTCCGTATTCTTCATCAAGCACTTCGCCATCTTTGGTTAATAAAGCCATGGTTTCGACCGGAAAGGTCAGCACTGCTTTGGTGCGCTCCGCATTGAACCATTTCATAAAGTGCTTTTGCAACCAATTGAGCGCATCCCAATTGGGCTTTCGTCCATCCGGAAATACAAAATTATCAAACAAGCTTTCGAAATAATACTTGTCGTAATAAGAGATGTTCCAAAACACCGCCTGGAAATTTCTGGCGCCTGTTGGTTGATTGATGGAATAGACTATTTGTTCAAAATAATCGGTGATGACTTTTTTTAAAGTTCGCTGTTTCTTGGATAAATCGACAATGCGATCTGTATTTAAATAATAATCTTCTCCGTATTCCAGTTCGATAAAATAGTTCATATACATTAAAAACTCAGGGGTGGCGCAGGCTCCGCTAAGCATACTTGAAACCATAAAAACCATGTTTACAAAACCTCCGCTAAATGACTTCAGGTTGGTTGGTACGGTTGAATTGCCTCCAATCGGTTGTGTCCCTCCGATAAGCCAGGGGTACATGGTGATGCTTGCGCAATAGTTTGCAAGGCTTGTTTCATCGTTTTTATAGATGAAATGATTGTTTAACAGCTCAATGTATCGGTCGGAAATCTCCTTTCCATACATTTCTTTTAAACGGTCTGTTAGTAGACGGCGATTCAGACGAATAAAATTTGATTTAGGCAATTCTCCGATCAATGTTGCAATATTTTTATTTTCAACATTGGCATTGGCATCGTATTTACTTCCGCTCGCTGGATTACCGGCTTCACAATAGTTGATTAGAAAGGTTAGTTTGTCGCGTATTTCTCTGTCTTCCAGATGCTTTTGTCGATAAAGCATGTATGATTTTGCCACACCATAGTACCGCTCTGACATCAATGCGATTTCTACCTGATTTTGGATATCCTCTACCGTTGTCCCATGGGTAATGGTTACCCGGCTTAGAATATTTGTAAGAACGTCTTGGGTTGCAAAACTGCCCACAGATAAGAATGCTTTTGAAATCGCATTTTTAATCTTTTCAATGGAAAATAGTTCCTTTTTCCCATCTCTTTTCACAATAAAAATTTCTGAATGTGACATAAGTTCATCTTTAAAGCTTAATACCATGTTTGTTGCTTAAACAGAGAACGAAATGGCAGGTAACCACATGATGATCCCGATATACGATGCTGAAAACTAGCAAATCGACATCATTCTATCGCCTTTCACCCGAAAGCTCTGAATAATACTTTTGAAATATAGTGGCAGGTCTTCTGACTTGTTTCATCTCGACGCCTTCCCAGCGAATAAAGCCAGTGGCAGAGGTTGTCGAAATACTTTCTTTGAACGAAAGCGAAACTTACAGCTACGGGGATAGTTCCTGAATTTCACAGGATTCCCATTTAATTCTTTCTCACGTATGGGTGAAATAAGAAACCATCATGAGCGCAAAGGTAAGAATATTATTGTGCTGTAAAATATTTAAGCATGAATTTTCAATGCCTCATTCAGGGAAAAGAAGAGGCCAGAAAAAAAAATGCTACATTTGTGTGCTATTACGTTAAATAAAAATCAGTAGCCATGAAATCAAGATCCTTATTTTTAGTCGCTTTTACAGCTTTGTTTTTGATGTCATTAACGATTCAGGCGCAACCCAAAAAGCCGGATTCGAAGTTTTTTATTTACCTGTGTTTTGGTCAGTCCAATATGGAGGCTGGTGCCAAGCCTGAGGAGCAGGATAAAGGTCCGGTCAATCCGCGTTTTCAAATGTTGGCTGCCGTTGACAATGCCAAAATGAATCGTGTCAAAGGTTCATGGTATGTGGCTGAGGCTCCCATCAACAGGCCGGAAAACGGCATGGGACCCGTCGATTGGTTTGGTAGAACCATGGTGGCCAATTTGCCTGAAAAATATAAGGTCGGTGTCATCAATGTGTCTGTTGCCGGAGCTAAAATTGAGTTGTGGGATAAAGAAAACTACAGCACCTATTTGTCCGGAGCTGAAGGCTGGATGCAGAATATGTGCAAACAATACAACAACAATCCGTATGAACGATTGCTTGAAATGGCCAAGATCGCTCAAAAATATGGGGTGATTAAAGGCATTCTGATTCATCAGGGTGAATCCAATTCGACCGATCCGCAGTGGCCGGCCAAAGTGAAAAAAATCTACAACAACCTGATGACGGACTTGAACTTGAAGCCCAACAAAGTGGCTTTGTTGTTGGGTGAGTTGAAATCCAAAGAAGAAAACGGCGTTTGTTACGCTTTCAACACGGAAATTTTGCCGAATATCAAGAAAGAAGTGAAAAATTCCTGGATTATATCATCCAAAGGTGTACAGGGCAGCAAAGATCAATTCCATTTCAATACCAATGGGATGAGGGAATTGGGCAGGAGATATGCTGTTGAAATGTTGAAAATACAAAAGTTTAAATATGATCCAAATAAAGGACCGAAACCCTTTGTGCAACTTTAAATCCCTTGCATCAATTGGTTTATTGACTTTTGTATTGTAATGTTGTATATTTGAAGGGTAGGTTTTTATTATACAAGCATGGTGCATACTCAGACCTCAAATATCAAACGCCTTTTCAAGCGAAACACAAAAGAAACGAGTCTGGAAGCTAAGCTATTCAGCATACTGAATCTGTTTGCTTTTTTGACATGTGTTTTGGCAAATACCATCAATGTATTTTCCAATACCTATTTGCCGTTTACGGTTTTGATGGGTGTGGCTGCGTTGTTGTTCCTTTGGTTTGCCTACCTGGCCTATTTCAGGAATTTGATGAAAGTGCTTTTTTTTCCATTCTTATTGGTGGCGCTTTCCGGATTAATTTCAAGCTGGTTCTATTATAACGGATTTGGTGGTGCGACACCATTCTTCATTCTAGCGACTATGTCTGTGTTGATTTATTCCAACAGCACCAAGTTTTATGGCTTGCCTTTTTATATTTTTTACACTGTTTGCGCGCTTTTGGTGCTCATACAATGGACACATCCGGAATGGATTCAGCCCTATTCTTCCGATCAGAATCAGAATGTGGATGTATCCATGGCTTTTTTAATAGCCTTGTTTTTACTGGGCTTCTCAAACCTGGTTTTTAAGAAAGAATTTGATGTTTTCAAAGATCGGATTGTGAAGCGGAATAAAGACTTGGAAAATGCACAAAAGCGCTTTTTGGACATCGCTTCACTAAGTGGTGAATGGATTTGGGAAGTGGATATCAAAACCCGATTTACATATTCTTCAGAAAAAGTGGCCGATTTGATGGGATATCAACCTGATGAAATGCCTCAATTCACTTTCTATGATTTGGTTACTTCCGATAAATATCCATTGTTAAAAGTCTTGCATCAAGAAATGATTTCGGATCCCAAGCCTTTAAAAAATTCTGAGAATTGGTTTGTTCGTAAAGATAGGAAAGAAATTTGTTTGCAAACCAATGTTGCACCGATGATGAGTGTCGATGGCGTTTTAATCGGATTTAGGGGTGTAAGCGTTGATATTACACATGAAATTGAACAAAAAGAGCAGGATTATTGGAAGCAATACTTCTTGGATGCCCTTATGGACAACATTCCTGATGCCATTTATTTCAAGGATATTAATAGCCGATTTTTGCGTATTAATAAAGCCCTGGCAGCTGAGTTTGATTTGGATAACCCATCGGCTGCAATTGGGAAAACAGATGCAGATTTCTTTGACATGGAACATGCCAAAGAAACAGCTCTTGATGAACGGGCAATTATCAATTCAGGGAAACCTATAATTGCCAAAGAAGAGTTGGAGGTTTTTGCTGACAGACCTCCTAATTGGGTGTCTAGTACCAAAATGCCACTTTTTGATTCGGCCGGAAAAATCATCGGCACTTTTGGTATATCCAGAAACATCACAGAGCGCAAACACATGCAGGAGGCCATTGAAAAACGAATTCTGGCGTTGACTCAGCCCATGGCAAAGGGAGATTCCGTTTCGTTTGAGGAACTTTTTGATCTGGAAATGATTCAAAAGGTTCAAAATCAATTCTCAGAAGTAACCGGGGTGGCATCCATCATTACCAAACCAGATGGAACACCCATTACGAAACCAAGTCGGTTTACTTCTTTTTGCACCGAATTGGTGCGCTGTACCGAAAAAGGTAGACAGAATTGCATGCGGTCGGATGCTGAATTGGGTAAACCCAATTTGGGAGGCCCAATCATCAAAGCCTGTCTCAGCAGTGGACTTTGGGACGCCGGAACAAGCATTATTGTAGGAGACAAGCACGTTGCAAATTGGTTGATAGGTCA
>CAYYJF010000015.1:6079-26689 GCA_964472175.1 uncultured Bacteroidales bacterium
CCGGAACAAGCATTATTGTAGGAGACAAGCACGTTGCAAATTGGTTGATAGGTCAGGTACGTAACGAAGCGCAAACGGAGGAGGCAATGCGTGAATATGCAAAGGAAATCGGAGTTGATGAGGCGACATTGATCAAAGCCTTTTATGAAGTTCCGTCCATGAGTAAAGAGCGATTTGAAGTCATTGCTCAGGCTTTGCATGCCTTGGCAAGTACATTGTCCAATACTGCTTATCAAAATTTACAGCAGGCACGTTTTATTTCTGAAAGAAAAAAAGCAGAAGAAACACTTAAAAACAATGAAAAGGAATTGAAGGAGTTAAATGCTACAAAAGACCGCTTCTTTTCTATCATTGCACACGATCTTAAGTCTCCCTTTAACAGCATCATGGGCTTTTCGGATTTGTTGGAATATCATTTGGATTTGGGTGAAGTCAATAAAGCCAAAGATTATTGTCATGTAGTGAAGCAATCTGCCGAAAATACCATGGAATTGCTCAATAATTTGTTGGATTGGGCGCGCTCACAAACCGGAAGGTTGGATTTTGATCCTAAAGTTTTGGATTTGAAGGCTTTGGCAAATGAAACGATGGAGATTTTCAAGCATCCTGCCAGTGAGAAAGACATTCGACTGTTGTTGGATTTGCCTGAAAGTGCCAATCTCTATGCGGATAAGTGGATGATTGCTACGGTTTTAAGGAATCTGGTTTCCAATGCCATCAAATTTACCCCCAAAGGAGGAGCCATTTCCATTACGATTCAGGAATTGTTGAACGATTGGCTGGTGTCTGTCAGTGACAATGGGGTAGGCATGCCAAGTGAAGTGAAAGAAAAATTGTTTAGAATTGATCAAACCGTGACAACACTTGGAACACAAGGTGAACAAGGTACCGGTTTGGGACTTATTCTATGCAAAGAATTCATAGAAAAACATGGTGGAATGATTGCCGTTGACAGCGAACCCGGAAAAGGAAGCACTTTCCATTTCAACTTGCCAAAACAAAAGTCACAGGAATAATGCTTATCTCATCGAGAAAAGAAGCGGCAGGACAAACATCATAAACAAAGCGTAGAAGAAATATACAGGAATGTATTTTGAAACGGTTTTCAATACGCTTTCTGTGGTTTTTTTGTTGGCGACCACCCCGATTAAATCAATTAGAATCCAAATTAAATGGATGAAAATGATCAGATTGGATAAAAGCACAGCCAACTTGTTTGGTGTGATGCCGAAAAATTCAATCCGAAAACCAATGGCATATAAGGCATAGGCATCAACAACGATGGCTGTAAACACCAAGAACAATAGGATGACTTCTTTAAACCGGTTTCTTTCAAAGGAGATAAAGCCTGAAGCCGAATACACAATCAAGGCCATAACACCCAGTAGCATCAAATTAAAGGCCATCAGAAAAGAGCGGTCCAGGCAAATGCTTTTATTGGAGGTTGGTATGCCGATTAAAAAGATGACAAGGGTGAGCAGTACAATCGGGCTGAAAATGGTTGCCACCATCGGTGCCAATTTGTTTTTGAGGGCAGGCACGTTTTTGATGACAAATGTTGCCAAAATGGGCGTAGAACCCAATCCCCAAATGGCTAGATAATTCATATAGAAGTGTTCTACTTTGATGCCGATGGATTGAAACAGAACAATGCTTAGAAACATGAAAAGTCCCCCTGCCAGCAGAATGATGGCAGAAATACAAATCAAATCGCCCAGATATCGGATGAATTCAATCCTTTTTTCTGGATTTCTTAAATGAAAATCCATGAAAGAAATGCCGTAGAAACAACCCAAAACAAGTGGCGCATGGAAATAAGCCAATGGTATGGATTGGCTATTTTGCACAGGTGTGATTGCAAATAAGTACAAACCGGGAATCATGAAACACAACAGAGACAACACCTTGTTGCTCGTTTTTGTAACATCACCTCTTAACAAAAGATAAAGCGTTGCGCAGAAAATGACAGACCATGGCCCAAGCTTTTCAAAGTATAGATCCTCGGAAAAAGGCAAATTGAACCATTCCGGAATTTTTAACAAAAATCCGGAAACAGCACATGTTAGCAATGCTGCTAAAAAATCGGTTACTTGCAGGTGATTTTTTTTAAGGTCGATTTGTGTGCTCATGTGGTTGTTGTAATACCAACAAAAATACAACATTTTTTATATCGAAACCTATTGATTTTTCACTCAATGTGTCAAAATATTCGTAATTTTGAATGGTATAAGAATTGTATTTGGGATTAATTAACAACAATTTTAAGATGAGGAAAAAATTGACCATTGCATTGGTTGCGCATGACAACCGCAAAGCCGATATGATAGATTGGGCTGTCTATAATTCAGATTTTTTAGCCAGGCATCATTTGGTATGCACCGGGACAACAGGGAGCCTGGTAACCAAAGCTTTGAAAGATAAAGGTGTACATGTTGAGATTACTTGCATGAATTCAGGGCCACTCGGTGGTGATGCCGAGATTGCAGCTTTGGTGGTTCGCAAGCAAGTGGACATGGCTGTTTTCCTGATAGACGATTTGAATCCACAGCCCCATGAGGCCGATATTCAGATGTTGCTGCGTCAATGTCGCGTCCACAATGTGCCCATTGCCTGCAATCGCTACAGCGCTGATTTGATGATTACCAGTACTTTGTGGGATGACACAAACTATGTTCCCATGGAGCCCAGATATGTCTATTACAATCGAAAAGCTAAAAAGTGAATTCAAACGGGTCTGCATCTTTCCAGACAGGAAATTTTTCTCTGAATAAATGCAGTTCTTTGATGTTTAAGGTGCAGGTTTGATTGGAGGGTGCATCATACACCGTTTCAGTCATGGCTCTGCCATAGGCGTCGAGCACGACAGAGCCTCCTTTGTGTTTGATGCCGTTGCCATCGGTCCCGATTCGATTTACGCCACAGACAAAAGCTTGATTTTCAATAGCTCTGGCTGCCAGTAGCTGCTCGAAAACCGTTTGCCTGCCCAATGGCCAATTGGCCATCACGAGCAATAAATCGTAAGCATTATCCCGATTTCTCAACCATGCTGGGAATCTCAAGTCGTAACAAACCGACAGAAAGATGTTGATTCCTAAATAGTTTACGATAACTTGTTCGCTTCCGGCTGTGTAATGATATGGCTCTTCGCCCATTCGAAACAAATGTTTTTTGTCGTAGAAAACAGTCTCCTGAGTCGGATAGATGAAGAATGCCCTGTTGTAGAAACTTCCATCCTGGTCGAAACCTATGTGAGAGCCGGCAATGGCAATTTCGTGTTTGGATGCAAGATTCTGAAAGGTGGAAATGCTGTTGCCGTTATTGGCTTCAGCCAGGGAAGATGGATTCATGCTGAAACCGGTGGTGCACATTTCCGGAAGTACAACCAAATCGGATACGCCCTCCAATGCCGAAATCTGCTCAGAAAAAGCTTTTAGGTTCTGTGCCTTGTCTTCCCAAAATAGATCCTTTTGAATGAAGGTGAGTCGCATGATTTATAAAATTTCGGGCAATACAAAGTTTTCCGGATGTTTGGCGATTACTCCTTTATAAAGTGATTGAATTTCGGCAATCTCTTTTTGTTCGTCACCAGTTGGATGATACAGTTTGAACAGGCTGACGGTTTTGATTCCATAATCAATTTTGACCAGTATGATCGGTACTTCTGCTTTTAAGGCAATCTGATAAAATCCCTTTTTCCATTTGGGATTTGGTTTGCGCGTGCCTTCCGGGGTGATGGCAACATTGAATTTGTCACGAGTGCGATACTGTTCAGCGATGTAATCGGTAAAATGATGTGCGTTTCTGCGGTCAACTCCGATGCCACCCAATTTCTTTAGCAACCAACCTGCCGGGCCTTTCATCCATTCGTTTTTGATTACAAAATTGGCATATCTACCCAAGGCGGTGTAAGCCAATTTTCCCATGATAAAATCCCAATTGCTGGTGTGCGGTGCCACCATCAATACACTTTTGTCTAGCTCAGGAACCAATGCTTCCCATTTCCAACCAAAAGTTTTCAATAAAATCTGGCAAAATTTTTGTCCTCGCATATACGGATACTTTCTTGCAAAGATAGCCCAAAAGTTTGTATCTTTGAAGCATATGTTTTAGGTTTTAAAGTTGTAGAAGGATGGAAGTAAACCGATATGTTCCTGAATTGATATTTGAGTCGAGCTGGGAGGTTTGCAACAAGGTGGGTGGTATTTACACAGTTCTTTCCACACGTGCCAAGTCTTTGCAAGAAGCACATCAAAATAAAATATTATTTATCGGTCCCGATTTGGGCCCCGATCAGTTTGGTTTTATTGAATCAAATCGATCGAAATCGGCCTGGAGAAAGCAAGCTGCCAAAGAAGGATTGCTCATTCGGGTTGGTTCCTGGGATGTTCCGGGCAAACCGGAAGTTGTTTTGGTGCGATTTGATCACAATGATCCACAAAAAAACCAAATATATTCCGATGTCTGGAAATGGTTTGGGGTGGATTCTTTGCACGCATACGGAGACTATGATGAATCCTGTATGTTTGCCTGGGCTTGTGGTCAGGTGATTGATAGTTATCTTCGTTTTTTTAACACGCCGGAAAGTGCCAAAGTTGTCGCTCATTTCAACGAATGGACAACAGGTTTTGGTTTGTTCTATTGTCGTCGGTTCTTGCCGCAGGTAGCCACCATTTTTACAACACATGCCACATCTATAGGTCGTTCCATTAGTGGCAACAACAAACCCTTGTACGATTATTTAGCCGGATACAGAGGCGATCAAATGGCGGTGGAGTTGAACATGGTTTCAAAGCATTCCGTTGAAAAAATGGCAGCCAGGCTTTCTGATTGCTTTACCACCGTGAGTGAAATCACTGCCAGAGAATGCCGGCAATTGCTGGAAAAAGATCCGGATGTGATCACACCCAATGGTTTTGAAGACCGTTTCGTGCCGAAAGGAAAAAAAGCCCAACAAATCAGACTTGAAGCAAGAAAGCGCTTGCTCGATGTAGTCGGCGCTCTGACCGGTCAAACGCCTGCATCCGACGTTGTATTGGTGGCAACAAGTGGAAGGTATGAGTTTCGGAATAAAGGCCTTGATGTCTTTATTGATGCGCTCAAAGTACTGAAAAACAAGACTTCTTTTAACAAAGAGGTGATTGCCTTTATTTTGGTTCCCGGTGATGTAACCGCTCCAAGACAAGAAGTGTTGAGTCGACTGGCAAGCCAGTCTGAAGAGCCACTACCACCCATCTATTACCCCTGGACAACGCATTGGCTCAACCATATTGAAGAAAATAGTGTGTTGAACCACATTAAAATGAATGGCTTTACCAACAAGCATACAGAAAAGGTCAAAATCGTTTATGTCCCCTGTTATTTAAACGGAGAAGACGGTATATTGAATCAAACATATTATGATTTGTTGCCGGGATTTGATCTAACCGTTTTCCCTTCATATTATGAACCCTGGGGGTATACGCCCCTAGAAAGCATCGCTTTTTCTGTTCCCACCATCACCACCGATTTGGCTGGTTTTGGTGTTTGGTCCCAAAACGCAGGGGATGAGGCTGGCTTGGATGATGGCGTGGCGGTGATTAAAAGAACCGACCACAATCAGTCAGATGCTGCTAAATCCATTGCAGAAATCATGGCCGGTTATGCGGCTTTATCGCAAGAGGATAGAAAAATAATCAGCCAAAAAGCACAACACTTTTCAAGGAAAGCCCATTGGTCTGAATTTATAGAATCCTATCATCAGGCCTACGATGTGGCACTCAAAAACAAAGTCAATAATTTATAAGAGATATATGAAAGTCAAAGTCAATCATGCCAATACACCGCAATGGTCAGAAGTCGTCGTAAAATCGACCATGCCTCCCGGATTTTGCGAATTACAGGAAATTGCAAACAATTTGTGGTGGGTCTGGAACTATGAAGTGTTGGAACTTTTCAGAGCCATCGATCACGATTTATGGGTTGAATGCGGACACAATCCCATTTTGATGCTGGAAACCGTCAATTATGACCGATTGAATGAATTGGCTCACGATGAAGATTATATGAGCCGGCTCAATCACATCTATGCACAATTTAGGGCATATATGGATGCACCCTATGATACTCAAAAGCCGAGTGTCGCTTATTTCAGCATGGAATACGGGCTGACAGAAGTGCTAAAAATCTATTCCGGAGGCCTGGGCGTACTCGCAGGTGATTATTTAAAAGAAGCCTCCGATTGCAGCGTGAATATGACTGCCGTCGGCTTTTTATATCGATACGGCTATTTTACCCAGGAATTGTCCATGGACGGCCAGCAAATAGCCCGTTATGAAGCCCAGAATTTCAATGAATTGCCAATTCGTGAGGTGTTGGATGAAAAGGGTGAGCAACTGGTTTTGGTTGTTGATTTTCCCGGATATAAATTGTATTGCAATATTTGGAAAGTTCAGGTAGGCCGCATTCCTTTGTATCTGATTGATACAGACCATCCTTTGAACAGTGAGTATGACAGACAAATCAGTGCACAGCTCTATGGCGGTGATTGGGAAAACAGACTCAAACAAGAATATTTGCTTGGTATTGGCGGCATGCAACTGCTTCATACCCTTGGTATTCAGAAAGATATATATCATTGCAATGAAGGTCATGCTGCTTTGATCAATGCGCAAAGGTTGGTCGACTTGGTGCAACAGCAACAATTGGATTTTTCTCAAGCTTTGGAAATAGTCAGAGCCACGGGTCTGTATACCGTACACACTCCGGTACCGGCCGGGCACGATCAGTTTGATGAAGATTTGTTTGCAAAATACATGAGCTCCTTCCCTGCAAAATTGGGCATTTCATGGAATGAATTCATCGATTTGGGACGTGAAAACCCGGGTACGCACGAGAAATTCTCCATGAGTGTTTTCGCCTGCAATTGTTGTCAAGAAGTCAACGGAGTGAGCTGGTTGCATGGTAAAGTATCGCAAGAAATGTTTAGTCCGATATGGAAGGGATATGCGCCTGAGGAACTCCATGTAAATTATGTGACGAATGGTGTTCATATGCCCACCTGGACAGCATCAGAATGGCAAAAATTGTATGACAATACCTTCGGACCTGAGTGGCGGTTTGACCAATCCAATGCCAAACATTGGGAAAAAATATATCAGGTAGATGATTTGGATATATGGGAAACGCGTCAGGTATTGAAACAAAAACTGTTTGAATATGTGCGCAACAAATACAAAGAAAACTGGCTCCGAAACATGGGCGATCCTGCCCACGTTGTAAACATTTTGGAACGCATGAATCCAAATGCGTTGACCATCGGTTTCGGTCGTCGTTTCGCCACCTACAAACGTGCGCATTTGCTCTTTACCGATTTAGACCGTTTGTCCAGAATTGTAAACAACGCAACTTTACCTGTGCAATTTTTATTCACGGGGAAAGCTCATCCTGCCGATGGTGGGGGACAGGGACTTATTAAGCGCATTGTGGAGATTTCAAAAATGCCTCAATTTCAGGGGAAAATTATTTTTCTGGAAAATTACGATATGGCATTGGCCAGGCGCTTGATTACCGGAGTTGATATATGGTTGAACACACCGACGCGACCCTTGGAAGCTTCAGGTACCTCAGGCCAAAAAGCAGAAATGAATGGGGTTTTGAATTTTTCAGTGTTGGACGGATGGTGGCTGGAAGGTTATGTGAAGGGAGCTGGTTGGGCTTTGACCGATAAAATCACCTACGACAATGGTGATTTTCAGGATCAACTTGATGCGGCAACCATTTATAGCATGCTGGAAAACGAGATTATTCCGCTATACTTCAATAAAAATGAAAAGGGATATTCACAGGAATGGGTTTTGTACATCAAAAATTCAATTGCCAAAATTGCACCCAGATTCACCACCAAGCGTATGCTGGATGATTATTTGGCAAAATTTTACATTCCGATGTCAATCCGTTCCAAAGCCCTGATGCAGGATGGTTTTAAAAAAGCGAAAGAGATTGCGGCCTGGAAACAGTCGTTGGCTGCTTATTGGGACAACATTCAGGTCCATTCCATCAAAGTGCCCGAAAATTTAGGTGTTAACATGCATGTTGGCGAAACCTATGACATTGAAGTGGTTTTGGAGAATGTTGTCAATCAAGCAGATCTTGGTCTGGAATTGGTTATCAATCAAATCAAGCGGGATGGTACCCTGAGGCGCACCGTTTATGAATTTTATCCTTCCCATTTTGAAAATGACTTGTTGACGTTTAAATTGGCTTATACCCTGAAGCGTTCGGGGCGTTTCTCGTACGCTGTTCGCTTGTTCCCTAAAAATGGGGATTTGCCTCACAGACAAGATTTTTGTTATGTAAAGTGGATTGGATAAATGCATAAAAAACCGGCACACAACTGTTGCTTTTCAATTGTGTGCCGGTTATTTTTATGGGCTGACTAAATTTAATCCCAGCTGTTTTTCGATGATAAGGCATATTTGCCTCCTCCTGTAAAAAATAGCGCAAGTGCACCAAAAAAATACAAGCCTTGCAGTTCAAGTACCCAACCACCCATTGGTGAGAGGCTAAAGAGTTGACTGCCATGCGCAATCAATAAAATGACCAGCATGTTGACTAAAAAGACTCCAGATGCCAATCTGGTTCTAAAACCAAGCATCATCAAGAGTGGTGCAACGACTTCTCCCATATAAACGCCAAAGGCTATCCATCCGGGAAGTCCAAATCCTTCCAACATACCAGCAATGCCATCAACTCCGTGAGAAATTTTGGCAATGCCATGAAGCAACATCATCAAACCAATGGATATTCTGAGGATCAATAGTCCAACGTCCATATTCCTGAAAGTCGAACCCAATTCCAACATGTTTTTTTTCATAATTTTTAAAATGTAGGTTTAAACATCTTTATTTGTTGCATGACTGATTTGTCGTTTCCAAGATAAAATCCAGTATTCGGACAGGTGTTGTTCCCTGCATTTTGGGTGGCTATTCCCATGCGGTAAACCGGATCTTGCATCAGGCAAAGAATGCGGTGATTCGTTGGTATGGGTGTTGTGTAAATACGAATTTCCTGTCCGTTTTCCGAAGGCCAGATGATTTCTTCTCTCCAATCTCCAAGAATGTCTCCCGAAAAACAAGGTTTTCCTAGATTTGCATGAATCCAGGTCAAGCCTTTTCCTTTTCCGTCAAATAATCGTATTTCGCTTTGCCCCAACCATTTATAAATATAAAATTTTTGGAAGGTTTCCCTGCTCAAATCTCCGTCCCACCATATCACACCACTGGCAGTTGGCGTTTTGCCCGAGAGGAGCTTTCCGTTACAAGCATATACCCCGTTCGATCCCGACCACCAAAACTCGTTGCCATAGTATTCGGGGTCTATGTCTGCACTGAATACCTGATTGACTGGTTTGGCCGTGTAAAACGATTGAATGACATCTCCGGAAATGGCACACCTCAGGGTGCAACCATTTGAATTTGGTGAAAAGTGATGTCCCTGGAAAACTTCCAGACCTTTTTCCATCGGATCAAGATCACCAATCAGGGTTTGAACGCCGTATCCCAAGCCGGTTGAATACAACCCTGATCCCGTATCATCCAAAGCGCAGGCACCCAATATAATTTCATCTTTTCCATCTGAATCGATGTCCGAAATGCACAGGTTTTCACTGTTTTGGTTGCTGAAAGCCATATATTTATGGTTGTTGGCATCGGTATCGAATACCCATCTTTTTGTCCATTTCCCATTTCTGAAATCCCAGGCTTCAACCACCAACCGTCCTTTTCCACCCCTGCTGATGATGTAGGAAGGGCGCTTGCCGTCTAAATAAGCGATTCCGGACAACATTTTGTCAACCTGACTGGCATCAATGTCCCCCCAATCGGATAAGTCTCCCCGTTTTATGAATGGTGCACGATCCAATTCCTTTCCAGATATGCCTTCCACCATGGAGATAAATTCAGGCCCTTCGATGATTTTTCCGTAGGTGTTCGATTGAACCGATCTGTCCACATAATCGGTGATGCCGTCGTTGTTAACATCTCCAATGGTCTGACCGTCTCCAAAGGTGGTTCCTTCTGCTGTCTTGATGGCAATTTCAGCTCTACCGTCGCCGTTAAAATCATACACGACAAAAGAAAAATAGGAGGCGCCTTCGCGAATATTGGGTCCCAAATCCAAATGCCATAGTCTTTTGCCATTCAATTGGTATGCTTCCAGTCGGATTGTCCCACCTGAAATGCCTTTTTGAGTGGTGCTCAGATTTCCAACTTGTCGGCTTACAATGAATTCCAATGATCCGTCGCCGTCCAGATCTCCCACAGAAACATCGTTGGGAAAATAGGCTTCAGAGGTTTCACTTTCAATTTTCTCCAAAGGAATACACAGGTAGGGGCGGCTTGCTTGTTCAGGTGTTAGACTACAGCTATCCAGTGTTTTGTGATTTTTGGAATCCTTTAATATATAGGTGTGAAGTTGATTGGTGTTGATGCCTTTATCTTGGAAAAAGGTGCTGGTCATGATGGGTTTATCATTCAATTTAACCTCAGACGTGGTTCTGTTTGCTTGTTGTGAAAGCCGATATAAATCAAAACCACTTTTTTCTTTGTCGCCAATGAGCAATCTCCAACTTACGGATACAATACCATTTCCTTGGTGAATCACGGTCAATCCTCTCCCCAAACGTTCCATTTGAACCGCATTGTATTTGGGGCCAATGGATTTTTTCTTTGCCATGATTTGGGTGGATGTCATCAGGCACAAGAAAAGCAGTATGGTGAGGTGAGTTTTTGTCATCAGTAAGGGTTACTTTGATGTTTCAAAGATACGCATTGACTCCCACTTCACAAATACCCGAGCGGGGGTATAAAATCCCTACATTTGGGGATAGGAACCGGTTGAAGATCCTTGTATCTTTGTTAGGCAAAAATTTTACATCATGTGGCAGGAAGTCTTGGTTTTTCTCATTGTTTTGATTGCGGTTTTGGCTGTGATCAAATCCTTCTTGCCCAAAAAACGCTCGGAACAAAACGCTTGTGGTTCATCCGGTTGCGCAGGCTGTGCGCTTAAAGATCAAATGTCATCGGGTAAATGTATGCCGGATATCAAGTGAATACAATCCGATTCGATTGGTTTTTCCTGTCGATTCATCGATAGCATCTATCAAAAATACATTGTGATAAAGAATGATTTATAATATAAGGGTTGTATCTTTGTATCAAAGTTTAAAAAAACATACAAACATGAATCTTATTATAAACGTTATAAATTTAATCATTATGTCATTTACACTGCCTGTATTGCCGTATTCGTACGATGCATTAGAACCCCATATCGATGCCCAAACGATGGAAATCCATTACACAAAACACCATCAAGCATATGTGACAAATCTGAACAATGCTGTTTCTGGTTCAGCTTTGGAGGGAAAATCTCTGGAAGAACTTTTGAAAAATGTTGATTCGTTGCCTGTTGTAGTTCGTAACAACGCCGGTGGACACTGGAATCATACTTTCTTTTGGAATCTTTTGTCCCCGAAAGCATTCGTGGCTCCAACCGGTAAATTGGCTGCAGCAATCAACAAAAAGTGGGGCAATCTGGATGCATTTAAGGCTGCTTTTAATCAGGCTGCCATGGGACGTTTTGGATCAGGTTGGGCCTGGTTGTGTGTCGAAGCTTCCGGTGAACTGGAAATTTGTTCCACTGCAAATCAGGACAACCCACTGATGCCCAATGTGGGCTGTAGTGGTCAGCCAATTCTTGGTTTGGATGTATGGGAACATGCGTATTATTTGAAATACCAAAACAGGAGAGCTGAATATGTGGAAGCATTCTGGAAAGTACTTGACTGGAAAGTGGTAGAAAAGAAATTTGAACAGCTTGTCAAATAATTTGAAGCGTTGTTCAAATAAAAAAGGAAGGTCATCTCAATATATTGAGATGACCTTTTGTTGATGGGATGGAGGACTTTTGTTACATTGCAATCGAATTAATACCATTCATCAAGATGAAAGACACATCGAATCTACCGCAACTGTTGTTGTCAACCATCCGACAAGCACAGGAAGGTAAAATCTTTAACCAGAGTGTTTGGCAGAATCCGATTGATAAAGTACTGAAAAACGAGTTTCTGTTTTTTATCAAACCAGAAATAACCCTGCCATCACAAACCATTCAATTGGAACCGATTGTGCAGTTGATTCTGAAAAAAATGAAGGAATTTGGCTTCTCAATACATCACATTCGCACCCTATCTTCCGACTATCTAAAACAATTTGATTTGATCGATCAGCATTATCAGGTCATTGCAGAGGTGTCGAATCAAGGTTTGTCGGCCATGAACACCAAATCCAGGCAGGTTTTCAAGGAAATGTATGGTGAAAATCCGGAAAATGTGACAGTGTTGGGTGGTGTTCAATTTTTGGAAAAGTATCCATTTTTCAATGCTTTGTCTTTGGATTGCCTTTGGCAAAATTTTGAAAATTCAAAACTATCGGGCGGGACGTATGTGGAGAAAATTCGGATTGACAAGGAAACGATTTATTTGCTGAACGGATTTCATCCCAAACAACTGCAACATTTTTATGAAAAAGGGCGTTCTATTGTGGTTTTTCGGCTTTCTTCAAATCTTTCTTGGAAGCAGGCACGCCAATGCTTTGTTGGAAGTACCGTTCCTTCCAAAGCGGAGAAGGGGAGTATCCGGCATGAACTTTTGGATAACAAAAATGCTTTTGGGCTGGAGGAAGTGTCTCAGAGTTTCAATGGGGTGCATTTGTCTGCAGGCCCTGTAGAAGCCTTGGTTGAATTGAGGAGATTTGATTCCGATGCCACCATGGAGCAACATTGTTCCAGCGCCATGGATTTCTCTTTTGGAAAAAAATTGAAAGATGTGTTTGGTTGTATTCCTGAAATGCTGCTGAAAAATCAAAAAATCGAATTCAACGACAAGAAAATATCCATATTTGACTTGACCGAAGAATTGGATGCCGATGAAGCTCTAAATTTGATAAAAACCTCCTTGATAAAGCAAGTCAATTGCTGAAAATAGTGTACTTTCGTAATGAAATATCTAAACGCTTGAGCTATGAAAATACAGCCTTTGTCCTGGAAGCAGTTGGGTGACGTTGTATCGGGAAGACCTAATTTGGGGCTGTATGCCAGTGTTCAGATATACAGGCTTTTACAGTATTCCATGCGGGTAGCCATGGAAGATGAATGGGACGAAGAAACAGCACAACGACTTTTAAAGAAATCCGGAAAAATTGCCGGAATAGCCTTTGCTCAGGAATTCATAGATAAAAAACTTCCATTGAATCGATTTCTGGCTCAATTGCAATTGAAACTTGAAGAACTTGGTATTGGGATACTTAAAATTGAAAAATCGAATAAAAATGCCAGTCAATTGATTGTCACCATATCCGAAGACCTGGATTGTTCTGGGTTGCCGGTAAATGGTATTACCGTTTGCGATTTTGATGAAGGTTTTATGGAGGGGATCTTTGAGTATTATACAGACAAAACATTTTCCGTTGTTGAGATTGACTGTTGGTCAACAGGCGATCGCACATGCCGTTTTAAAATAGATGCAGTCGAAGCATGAATCAAACCCAGACAGATTTATTGGATTCTTTGAGAGAAATTGTTTGTTACATCCTTGATGGACAAAAGGTTCCATTGGGAAAGCTGGATTTGCAGGACACGGATCATGAATCATTGGATTTGCTTCGAAAAGAGCTTTTATCATTGGCAAGACAATACAATGATTCTCATGAGTTTATTCAAAATCTGTCAAAAGGAAAATTGGATGAAGATGCACCTGCAAGGAATAATTTTGCCACGCCATACAAACAACTACAATCGGAATTGCGTCATCTGACATGGCAAATCAATCAAATATCAGAAGGCGATTTAGAGCAAAAGGTTTCATTTTCAGGCGATTTCTCACAATCCATGAACCGAATGATACGCACGTTGCGACAAAATCAAAAATTAAGCAGGCAAAATGAGCGAATGCTTCAGGAGTTGAATGATTTGAATGCCACAAAAGACCGCTTATTTTCCATCATCGCGCACGATTTGAAACATCCTTTCAACGGTATATTGGGTTTTACGGAATTGCTGCTCGAAGCTTTGCAACGCAATCAAACCACGCATTTGGAAGAATATGCAACTCATGTGAAAAAATCGGCCGTGCAAGGGTATCAATTGTTGATTCATTTATTGGATTGGGCCAAATTGCAAACCGGACGTTTTAAACCCGTATGGGAAACGTTGAATTTGAAGGGACTTATCGAACATATTGTTTACACCGAACAGTCCGAGGCCGATAAAAAGCAAATTGAATTGTCGTATTCTTGCCCTGAATCTCTTATGGTTTTCGCTGATAAAATGATTCTTGAAATCACCTTTAGGAATTTAATTGGAAACGCTATAAAATATACCCAACCCGGTGGTTGTGTGCGGGTCGTGGTACAACATATGAAACGATATGTGGCTGTTTCAGTTTCAGATACCGGAGTAGGCATGAGCACGGAGCTGATACAAAAATTGATGCTCCAGAATACCATCGTTTCATCCAAGGGGACTTCAAACGAAACAGGAACAGGATTGGGTTTGATGCTGTGTCAGTCTTTTTTAAATAAAATTGGTTCAAAATTACACATTATCAGTACGTTGAATGTGGGTACGACGGTGCAGTTTAATTTGAAAATCGCCCAGTAATCTGATATTTTTTTGGCGGTAAGTCTATGCAGAATTTGCACTGAAAACCGCATATATATACCATTTTATTCAGAATAAATATGCACTTAAATTCGATTTTTGTGCATTTTTTAAGCGTCTTTATAACTCCTCGCACGATTAATTCTTTAACTTTGCAACGTTTTTTAGATATAGACTTATCAATTTCTATCTTATGAAACCATCTCACATAGAACATTTGGGAATAGCAGTCAATAGTCTTGAAGAAGCCATTCCATTTTACGAAACCATCCTCGGAACCAAATGTTACAACATTGAAGAAGTGCCCGAGCAAAAAGTAAAAACTGCATTTTTTAAGTTGGGTGACACCAAAATCGAATTGCTTGAACCGACCGATCCGGACAGTGCGGTAGGCAATTTTCTGGCCAATCGTGGTCAGGGTGTTCATCACGTTGCTTTTGCAGTTGAAGGTCTACAACAAGTTTTAAACGATGTCGCCGAAAAAGGCATTCGATTGATCGACAAAGCCCCAAGAGGTGGTGCTGAGGGATTGAATATCGCCTTTTTGCATCCAAAATCCACCTTCGGAGTGTTGATGGAATTGTGCGAAAATCCTAATAAATAATACAATAGAATCTAATAAACGTATGAGTGCACAACTGGAAAAAGTAAAAGAGTTGATTGAGCTCCGTATCCAAGCTCGCTTGGGCGGTGGCGATAAAGCCATAGCAAAACAACATGAAAAAGGTAAATACACTGCTCGTGAACGTATTTCCATGCTTTTGGACGAAGGTAGTTTTGAAGAATTTGACATGTTTGTCAAACACCGTTGTACCAATTTCGGTCAGGATAAAAAACACTTCCTTGGTGATGGCGTTGTAACAGGTTACGGAACCATTGAAGGCCGTTTGGTGTATGTTTTTGCACAAGATTTTACCGTATGGGGCGGATCATTGTCCGAAACCATGGCTTTGAAAATATGTAAAGTCATGGATCAGGCCATGAAAATGGGTGCTCCTGTCATTGGAATCAATGACTCAGGTGGTGCCAGAATTCAGGAAGGCATCAATGCTTTGGCCGGATATGCCGAAATTTTCCAACGCAACATCATGGCATCCGGTGTGATTCCTCAAATTTCCGGGATTTTTGGTCCTTGTGCCGGTGGTGCTGTTTATTCTCCTGCGCTGACCGACTTTACCATCATGACCAAAGGTACTTCTTACATGTTCCTGACAGGTCCTAAAGTGGTTAAAACCGTCACCGGAGAAGATGTAACGCAAGAACAACTGGGTGGTGCCTCTGTACATGCAAGCAAATCCGGTGTGACCCATTTTGCTGTTGATGATGAAGAACAAGGACTTGAACTGATCCGCAAACTGCTCAGTTTCTTGCCTCAAAATAATTTAGAAGAAACCCCAAGATACAAATGCACCGATCCCATCGACCGTTTGGATGACATCCTGAATGACATCATTCCGGATAGCCCTTCCAAACCTTACGATATGTTTGAAGTGATTGGCGGTATAGTGGACAATGGTGAATTTCTTGAAGTTCACGGCGATTATGCCAAGAACTTGATCATCGGTTTTGCCCGTTTTAATGGACAGTCTGTTGGTATTGTAGCCAATCAGCCAAAAATGTTGGCCGGTGTATTGGATAGCAGTGCTTCTAGAAAAGGTGCTCGTTTTGTTCGTTTCTGCGATGCCTTTAACATTCCTTTGGTTACTTTGGTCGATGTTCCCGGATTTTTGCCAGGTACAGGCCAGGAATACGGTGGTGTCATCGTTCATGGAGCCAAATTGTTATACGCTTATGGTGAAGCAACAGTACCCAAAATTACGGTAACACTTAGAAAATCCTACGGTGGTGCACATATTGTAATGAGCTGCAAACAATTGCGCGGCGACATCAACTATGCATGGCCAACTGCCGAAATTGCAGTGATGGGTGCCAGTGGTGCTGTTGAAGTATTGTACGCCAAAGAAGTTGCTGCTTCAGAAGATCCTGCTGCTGCTGCTGCTGCCAAAGAAGCAGAATATGCAGAAGCATTCCAGAACCCTTACAAGGCTGCTTCTTATGGTTATATTGACGATGTCATCGAACCGAGAAATACCCGTTTCCGTGTCATTCGTGCTTTAGAAATGCTTCAAACCAAGAAGTTGACCAATCCGCTTAAAAAACACGGTAATATTCCATTATAAATCAAACTATTATGGCTATTAAAACTGTCAAAGACAATACAAACGGCGAAGTGGCTGTTGCCATCGCAATGGCTTTACACGAATTAAGTCAGGAAATGCACGATGTTGAAAATGCCGTGCTCACCTTTGGTTTACACGGAAAAGTGTATTCACCATGGAGCTCCAAAATTTACGGTCTGCGTCAGATGCCTTCAAGAAGATAAAAAAACACAATACGATGAAATCATTCAAGTACACAATTAATGGCAAAGAATATGCCGTTGATATCGTCAAGGAAGAAGGACAAGAAGTAGAGTTGACCGTGAACGGTTCATCTTATACGGTTGGAATTGAGAAGAAAGAAGAAGAACAACCCAAAAAGATCACCCGTCCGGCTGCTGCACCGGTAAGTGCCACAGGTGCTCCTGTTGTTGCCAAGAAACCCGTTAACAATCACGGGGCTGTTAAAGCGCCACTACCTGGTGTCATTTTGCACATCGATGTGAAAGTTGGTGATGTGGTGAAAGCCGGACAAAAAATTCTCGTGCTGGAAGCCATGAAAATGGAAAACACCATTCCTGCCGACATTTCCGGTTCAGTCCTGGAAATTAAAGTTCAGGCTGGAGAAACGGTTATGGAAGGTACAGAATTGGTTGTTATTGGTTAATCCAACAATTTCCACTATATATAAGGTTGTCTTAAAAACATTGTTTTTTTAAGACAACCTTTTTTATTCAAAACACATCAACGTCATGCACAAGCCATTTAAAAGCCTCCTCCTTGTTCTTTTCCTCGCTCTTTTTGCAGGGGCGTATGGGCAAAGCAATCAGAATCTGCTTTATTTTACAAAGCCTGCAGCATCCTTACAAGCTGCATTTCCCATTTCCAATGGCACGATTTTGGCTTTAACATCAGGTACACTTGCCGCCGATCGGATTCCGGTTTATGATGGAAATTTGTGGCTCACTGCCGGTGCCACTTCCGATCAGATGCCATTGAATATGCCTTTTCGAAAAATGGCCGATTTGCTGATTACGCACACGGGACATACGACTGCAACCGGCTATTCCAGAGACTTTAATCTCAATACAGGCGTTTCGACGGTAAAATATACCATCAAAGGCGTAACGTATACACGAACCTATGTTTCTTCCAAAAGTGATTCTGTTTTTCTGATTCATCTCAAGGCGTCGAAATCCGCTAGTATCAACATCAAGTTTAATATGACCTCGACGATTCCCCAAAAGGTGATGTCAAGAGTGGATGACCGCGTGGTCTTGACCGGTTTGCTGCCTGCTGTGGGTCAAAAAGGATTCAGTCAAGTCATCTATCGTTTGGAGGCAAAGCCATATATAAAAAAAGGTCGTGTACTCTATACCAAAGATGTGATTAATATTACCAAAGCCGATGAAGTAACAATCATTGTGTCAACTTCATGTCAAAAGATTTCTGAGAGGGACAATGGAGAAGAGCGGTTGGATCCGGCTACGCGTTTTTTAAATCGGGCGTATGGAAAAGAATTTTCTGTCCTCCAACAAAATCACGTTTCGGAATTTTTGAAAGAATTTCAAGCCATGCAATGGACTTTTCAAACCACAGCTTCAAAATTGAAAACCACCGATTTGCTGTTGCAGGAATTTGCACAGGGAAAATCTCCTGAATTTCTTTTGCAACTGGCTTCATATGGAAGATATTTGCGTCGCTATTGTTCCAACAATCAGGAATTATATCCAAATTTCTACCTTGAAGCAGGTTTGGACTTGGAGCCGAATGTGTTGTCTTCAAATGGTCTGACTCCCATTTGGCCATCAGAATTATTTCTTCCTTCTGCTCCTAACAATGCCAAGGCTGATGCATGGATGTTCTTCTATTTTTGGAAATTGTATCGATACACCGATCGGTTGGAATTTTTGCAGTCAAAATACCCCTTTATCAAAACCCAAACGTCGAAATGGATATCACCAACATGGTCGGGATCGTCATCTCCCGATGCTTATAAGTTGGATAAAGCGATGGTTAACACCTTGTTTTATATTGCATTGTCTGCCGGAAATGTCGTTAATGGTGGATTGAAATCGGTTCTTAATCGAACGGAAAAATTATTTGCAGACAGCATCAAACGTGCACAATCGGCACTTTCGTTTGCTGAAAAAGCTTCTGATGATGTCTCTACTTCTGCATTGGGTTTGGATGAACTTTGTATGGTTTACCCGATGGGTATTGCAACGCCTTACAATGGCTTTGCTCAAGTCGCCCATCTCTATACCGATCTTTCAAAGAAACCGGCCGCAAATGTGCCCAACGAATGGATGGCAGGGGCGTGGTTGCGCTTGTTTAATGCCAATAAGGCTGTAGATTGTATCCGTTCCAAGTCGCTAACGCCCAATTTGTTGGATGCTTCTGGTGCGCAAAAAACACGATTTGCCATGTCTTTACATCCGCTCATCCTGGATATGTTGTTGCAAAGTCACGACGATTTTGTTTTTGTCTTACCTGCACTTCCTGCTTTTTGGAAAAATGGTACTGCTACGGGTT
Organism: uncultured Bacteroidales bacterium; assembly: GCA_964472175.1. Classification (GTDB taxonomy): domain Bacteria; phylum Bacteroidota; class Bacteroidia; order Bacteroidales; family UBA1402; genus UBA8389. The sequence continues at coordinate 25,468 of CAYYJF010000015.1, forward strand.
TGCCTGCAGAAGGTGGATTTTCTTTTAATCTTTCCTGGAAAAATGGCGCTATTGAAGCGATTCAGGTTTCATCCAGAAACAATCATACTTTCAAAATTCGTACCAGAACGCCAATTTTTGGCAAAATTTTAAAACCGATCAAGGAAGAAATTCTTTCTGCTGAGGCTGCAAATATGCTTCCTGTTTCGTATCTTTATGAAGTAAAGATGAATGCGGGGGAGAAAATTGAATTCAAAACTTCTAAATAGACAAAACAATGAAAATCAATGCACCTGTTCAAGATATATTGAACAAACAAATCAATGCTGAATTTTGGTCTGCCTATTTGTATTTATCGATGTCTGCCTGGTTTGAAGAAAAGGGGCTGAAGGGGTTTGCCAATTGGATGCGTATCCAGTTTCAGGAAGAAACCACGCATGCGCTGAAACTTTTTGATTATGTAACGGAGCGTCAGGGTGTGGTTCAATTGGAACCTATAGCTGCTGTTCAAACGGAATGGAAAAGCATTTTAGATGCCATGGAGGATACCTACAAGCATGAATTGAAGGTTACTGAAATGATTTACAACTGTTTGGATGTGGCTGAAAAGCAAAAGGACCGTGCCACCATGAGTATGCTTCAATGGTTTGTTGATGAACAGATTGAGGAGGAATCGAATGTGGATGAAATCATCAATCAGTTGAAGTTGATTGGTGATAATGGGCAGGCCATTTATTTATTGGATAAGGAGCTTTCTACGCGTGTGTTTGTGGATTCCACCGCTCCGACTGCTTGAATTCAATGGTGTTATTTTAAAGCCATCTCATAAATTGGGGTGGCTTTTTTTGTTGGCATCGATCTCGTTTTTGTTTCGATTTTCCCCCTAAAACAGTCAGCATAAAGAATATAGCATTTTTTAACTAATGATTTATTGCCTGAAAATTAAAAATAACCCTATATTTGTCAACAAACAGTTCAAATAAATGCCATGAAACATCTGAAATTATTGGTTTTGCTTGTTGGATTAGCGTACGCCGGAATTGCCCGGAGCGACATTGTTATGGTTGATGCACTCTCTTTATGTGGATTTAGGATATCAAATGTGGATGATTATCCTAAAATCGCATTGGTTGCAGTGATTCATAATAAAGGTAGTAATGACGATCAAAACATTGCATTTCTAGTCAAGTCAAATCAACGATATCGGATGGGTGAATCTATTTCAATACACTTTTACATCGTT
>CAYYJF010000015.1:26789-36603 GCA_964472175.1 uncultured Bacteroidales bacterium
TGCCCGGAGCGATGTCATTATGACAGATTTTTTATACCATCAATATAGATTCACCAATGTGGATAAATATCCTGAAATTGCATTAATCCAGGTGGTGTTTTCCGAACGTAAAGATCGCAAACTAGAAATGGTTTCTGAAATTAAATCCGATCAACTTTATAAAAGGTGGTATCCGTATCCAATATATCTTTATATAGTTAAGAGAAGTTACTTGGAGTCAAAAAATTTATATTCAATTGATTGGAAGCATGATCCAAATGTGCATAAATTTGATATCGTATTGAAACTAAAAAATAAGTCTGGACCGAGAGTGCATACCATCATTGACGAATATAAATTCACCAAGTCAAATACCCAATATATCATTATCAATACGGCAGTAAGAGTGTTGAGAAAATCCATTTTTTCTTATTATTTCTGACTTCAATTCGAATGCGTGCATAATTCTATAAAACCTTGAATCAATTATCTTTTGTATCTCTTGGAGCTTTTGCTCATTTTTTGGTCGATGCGGCTTGTTGTTTTTTAATTTTGAGCATGGACGCAGTGGAAAATCCCATCATGATTTTTCTGGTGTACAATGCCCTGGCTTTTGTCATGCAAGCTCCTTTTGGATGGTGTATCGATGTCTTTTTCAGGCCGAATGTTGCTGCTGTTTTGGGGTTGATTTTGGTGGCGTTCGCTTTTGTCTTTTATCCAAATGTAGGGATGGTGCTGTTGTTGACCGGCATCGGGAATGCCTTGTTTCATGTAGGGGTAGGAGCATTGGTCTTGTCGATTGAACACAAAAAAGGTTTCCATATCGGTTTGTTTGTTGCTCCGGGTGCCATCGGTTTGGCTGTGGGTGCATTTTTTGCTTCCAATTTTCAGGAGTCTTTTTGGTTGTTCCCGTTGTTTTTAATGCTGCTCGCCATTTCGTTATTTTTCGTACGCAAACCAAACTTTATTCACAAAAAGTATTTCGCAGAAAATAAGGATGAAACCGAAATGTCAACCGGCTTTGGTTGGACGGTCGTTTTGGCACTTTTTATCTTGATGCCCATTGTCATACGCTCGACGATTGGATTAACCACTGGTTTTCCCTGGAAATCGGATGCTTTCATGGGTATTTTATCGGTTTCTGCTGTTGCATTGGGTAAGTTTATGGGTGGGTATTTGTCCGATAAGTTTGGTTTGATAAAAATTGGCGTAGGTGGATTGCTTTGCTCCATTCCTTTTTTACTGTTGTTCAAATCGATACCTCCAATTGGTTTGGTTGGACTCTTTTTGTTTAATTTCACCATGCCAGTGACCTTGTTGGCGTTGATGAATCTCATGCCTAGGTTTAAAGGACTGTCCTTCGGTTTAACAACGGCGGCTTTGTTTGTCGGCGCTTTACCCATTCTTTTATGTTATGATGAATGGCTGCAAAACCCATTATTGCGTTTGAGACTTTTGTTGCTTGCAACCTTACTTTTGTTTGTCGCACTCATGAAATCACCACGAAAAAAAAATCTCAGGGGGCATGAGTCAATATGAATCATAGATATGCAATGGAATACGAATCGCTGTTTTTAATAAGTCTTTTACTCACGGTGGTCATTGAAACCATCGTCATGCTGGCGTATTTTCGTTTGACGAAAAGCACAATAAAACCGCTGCCCATTTTGTTTACCGCATGGATTGCCAGCTTTTCCACATTGCCGTATTTGTGGTTTATTCTTCCGGTATTTATTTGGGACAACACCTTGTATGTTGTTGTATCAGAGCTTACTGCTTTTGTTTTAGAAACATTCATCATCAAAGGCATCTTGAAAACCAACGCTCTGCATGCCATTTGCTGTTCACTTGCCTGCAATGCCACCTCCTTTCTGTTGGGACTGTTGATTTTCTAAATAGCACCCTGGTTTTCGCGAAAATTGAATCATAACTGCATTTGTACAGCCGCACTTACATGCTTTGGAAAGGTAAATTGTCGGCGATGAAGTGCTGACAAACCGCGAGTAGGACGTATGAGGGCAGGTAGTTTCACGCATCTAATATAAATGCCAACTTAAACCTAATGCCAAACTTAAAGTCAAATGCTTCATGCAAATCGATTCTTTTTTTTAGTTTTGTAAACCGTTTATTGCTAACTCTGTAAAAATCTAATATGAACATTAAAAACAAATCGTTATTAATTGCGGCTACTGCCGTGGTTTTAATTGGGATGGGGTTTCAAGGATGCTCCATCGGGTCGAAAGGCAAGTTGAGTGGCACGTCAAAAAAAGACACCATCAACATTTTTAACACCTACTTTGAACCGGTTTCAACCAAAGAGAAAGCTCCTGATGCAAAGGGTTTTATCAAACGTTGGATGCTGTTGGATCCCATCAGCAAACCCAATCGAAGCAACACCGTGTTTACCGATAGTTACATCCGTGCTGCATTCCTGACCGAGTATTTCCCCAATCAGTTTACGGTACTCCCCAAAGACGGAGACAAAGTCACCGTAGCAGACAAACAACTCGCCTGGCATGCTTTGGACAGCAAACCCTTCAATGTCAAATTGTTTAGATTTGCGTTTGGTTTGCAAAAAGAAATCTACGGTGTTTTATTCTGGGCAGTGACCGTTGTCAATGCACCCGAAGAAATGAAAGACGTCAGATTGGCTGTTGGTTCCAATTCTGCTTCTATGTGGTGGGTGAATGGTCAGGAAGCCGTTGTATTGTCAGGTGACAGACGCATGGTCGTTGATGATTGTGTTTCACCCCGATTGACACTGAAAAAGGGTAAAAATATTGTTCGCGGTGCCGTTATCAATGGTCCGGGAATGAGCGATTTCTGTGTACGCTTTCTCGATGAGAAGGGCCAACCCGTCAAAAACCTCACCGTTACCTGCGACTAACTACACATTTTACAACATTTTGACCACATTCGTTTAGAAATTGAATATTATGAAGCTACATATAAAATTCTTGGGCACCTTGGCCCTTTTCTCAGCGTTCTTTTACGGAACCCTATCGGCTCAAGTCGGAAAACCTTTCATTCATGACCCATCAACCATTGTTCAATGTGATGGTAAATATTATACATTTGGTACCGGTTCTGGCGGTTTGATTTCAGAAGATGGTTGGGTGTGGAACGGTGGCGGTGTGAGACCCGGCGGCGGTGCAGCTCCCGATGCCATAAAAATTGGCGATCGCTATTTGGTCATTTATGGCGCAACCGGTGGTGGTTTGGGTGGTGGACACAATGGTAAAATTTTGACCATGTGGAACAAAACCCTCGATCCGAAATCTCCTGATTTCAAATATACGGAAGCCAAAGTCGTAGCTTCCTCCGATGGCATTGAAGACAATGACGCCATTGACCCGGGCTTGTTGCTCGATCCGACCGATGGTCGCTTGTGGGCTTCCTACGGGACTTATTTTGGTTTCATTCGTTTGATTGAACTCGATCCCAAAACAGGTGAAAGGAAAAAAGGCAATGAAGCCATCAACATCGCCATTGACTGCGAAGCTACTGCATTGATGTACCGCAATGGTTGGTATTATTTGTTGGGGACTCATGGAACCTGCTGTGATGGTGCGAATTCCACTTACAACATTGTCGTGGGAAGATCCAGAAAAGTAACAGGTCCATATTTGGATAATATGGGAAGAGATATGCTTGAAGGTGGTGGTAAAATGGTCATTGCTGCCGGTGGCAGAGTGACCGGTCCCGGTCATTTTGGACGTTACATCGTCGACGAAGGTGTCGAAAAGTTGTCTTGCCATTTTGAAGCCGATTTGGATCAAAGCGGTCGCAGTGTTTTGGGTATTCGTCCCTTGTTGTGGAAAAATGATTGGCCCGTAGCAGGTGAGTTGTTCAAAGAAGGCACCTATGAAATTGAGTCAGAAAGAAGGGGTTACGCCCTGGAGTTGGCTGTTGATTTTGTTCGTATGGCCGGTGGTATGCGTGGTTTCAACAGAAACAGCGATGAACCCATCAAACCTGTTCCTTCTCAGCAACTGTCTGAAGTTATTCATACCTGGCCTGCAGGAAACATTGGCGTTAGAATTGGTGATTACATGTTCAGACCGCATCAAAAATGGACCATCACTGCTGTTCCTGAAGCAGGAGGATACTTGGGCGGACCTTATTATAAGATTGTGATTGAAGGCACAGAAAGGGCTTTGACAGCTACCGCTGAAGGTGAAGTCATTGCTGTTCCCACATTTACAGGTGCTCCTGAACAATTATGGCAAATCGACCAATTGATTGATGGCACGTATCGCATCATGCCCAAAGTGGTCCCGAATTCCAACAAGAAATGGGCTTTGGTTTCATCCGGAGACAGCACCCCGACGTTGGCCGAATTTGACATGAACAGCGACAATTCCAAATGGAATTTCAGAAATCATTGAATGTTATAAATTTGCGTAATATTAAAGTAAGATGAAGCACCCACGTTTGTTGCTCTTGATTTTTGTTTATATGGCTTCGGTTGTTGGATTCGCCCAGTCGAATCCGACAACTGCTCCAACAGGCATTACCATCGTTCCAAAAGCGGTGAAGCCTGAAAAAGCAAAGAAATTTAATGAAAAAGATCTTTCCGGATATTTGATGGTCTATTTCAAAGACCACAATCAATCGGCATACATGGCCATCAGTAAAGATGGATATACGTTCACCGACATCAATGGTGCAAATCCAATTTTTATTGGTTCTGAATTGGCTGAACAAAAGGGGGTCAGAGATCCACACATTGCGCGTGGTCCTGATGGTGCTTTTTATTTGGCCATGACCGATTTGCACATTTCCGGTAAAAGAGCCGGTTTTAGAGAGACCGAATGGCAACGTCCTGCTGAAAAGTATGGTTGGGGAAACAACCGCGCCCTTGTCTTGATGAAATCGTACGATTTGATCCATTGGTCGCATGCCATTATCCGTGTTGATTTGGCTTTCCCCGAGTTGGGCGACATTGATTGCTCTTGGGCTCCTGAAACGGTTTATGATCCGGTGAAGAAGAAAATGATGGTCTATTTCACCATTCGCTACAACAACAAGGAATGCCACATGTATTATTCGTATGCGAATGACGATTACACCAAATTGGAAACACTTCCAACACGCATCACCGAAATTGGTGGTTTGGATGGTGACATTACCAAAGTTGGGAACCAGTATCAAATGTTTTATGTTTCTAATGCCAGAATTTTGCATGCGACTTCCAACGAAATCAATCGTGGATATCCGGTGAATACGAAGAGAATTGATCCGGAAAAGGTCAATACCGAAGCACCCAATCTGTTCAAAAGACTGGGTACTGACAAGTATGTGCTGATGTACGATGTTTATGGCCTTCGTCCAAGCAATATGGGATTCAGCGAAACCTCAGATTTTGTCAATTTCACCAACTTGGGTCGTTTCAACGAGGGTGTGATGAAAACCACCAACTTTTCAAGCCCAAAACACGGTGCGGTGACCTATTTGACTAGTGACGAAATGCAGGCCATTATCAATCATTGGAAAGTTGACATCAAATAAATTATGAAATTCAAGCTCCTTCTCATACTCTCGTTGTTGTTCATCGCTTCCGATTTGTTTTCAAAAGAAAACGTCAAATTGGGGCTGAAGCCAAGAATGGTGGTGTTGACAGATATTGCGCCAAACAATATTGAACCGGATGACATGGAGTCGATGATTCGACTCCTTGTTCATGCCGATTTGTATGAGATTGAAGCCATCGTGGCAACCACAGGTTGGAGCAATACAGGTGGGCAGCAAAGATTGGATTTGGTGCATTTGGCATTGGATGCCTACGAAAAAGACTTGACAAATTTAAAAAAACGATCCGATCAGGATGGTTTTTTATCCAATGAGAACAAACAAAATATGGGTTATTGGCCCAGTCCATCGTATTTGAAATCCAGATCCGTGGTGGGCAGTACCAAAATGGGCATGCGTTTTATCGGAAAAGGGAACGATTCTGAAGGCAGTGAGCTGATAATTCGTTTGGCTGATGAAAAAGACGACAGGCCTATTTGGATCACCGTATGGGGTGGGGGAAATACCTTCGCCCAAGCTGTATGGCGTGTCCAACAAGATCGAACGCCCGAACAATTCCGCGCATTCTTAAGGAAATTCAGGGTTTATACCATCACCGATCAGGACAGACCCTGGTCGAGTGGAGATACCATTTCTCATGACATCAGTGCACATCAGTATTTGAGGTCGTTTGAAAATGATTTGATCTTTTTATGGTGTGAATGTGCATGGAAACACCACAATGACACGGGTGTCAAGAATTGGAATCAATATGCAACACACATTCAGGGACACGGGAATTTGGGTCGGTTGTATCCGAAATACAAATGGGGTGTGGAGGGTGATACGCCTTCTTTCTTGCACCTGATGCCCAACGGACTTTCCGATCCGGATATGCCGACGCAAGTCAGTTGGAGTGGCTACTTTGACATGGGTTATGGAAAAGATCCCAAAACACGCGCTTTTACCAACAATTCAGGAAGAGCCTATGAGATTGGCACCAAATATTTTGCTTATTTCTACCCGGCTTCCTTCGACCAGTTTGCTTCCAGGATGGATTGGGCTGCCAACGGCAAAGGGAACAGAAATCCCATTGTTTCCATCAACAATGATTTGGGCATTGCGCCCATCACGATTCAAGCCGGTCTCCAAAAACAAATTCAGCTGGATGCCTCCCGTTCAATCGATCCAGATGGCGATTCCCTGCAATACAAATGGTTTGTCATCCAGGAAGCCGGTTCTTTTCCGCAAGAAGTGTTGTTGTTGAATGCAACCTCAAGCAAGGTGACCGTTCAAATACCTGACAATGCCAAAAACAAAACTTTTCACCTGATTTGTGAAGTGACCGACAATGGCACGCCGGCTTTGAAGGCTTATCGGCGTATTATTTTTGAATTGTAGCAATCAATCAAATATAATACTCGGCTGAATCCAAAATGCCCGCTCTCAGGGCGTATTTGGTGGCATCATACACAGAGTTGACTTCCAGTTTCCTGAAGATGTTTTTTCGGTGTGTGGTGATGGTATGGATGCTTGAAAATCGCTCCGTAGCAATTTCTTTGTTCGATTTTCCCATGGCAATCAACCGCAAAATTTCCTTTTCTGAAGTGGTCAATTGATGTTCCGCTGAGTTGGTAGGGGTTTGAACTGGCTTCCCAGAAATTAGATTCAGTGCTTTTCGACAAAGGTATCGTTCCCCTTTGATCGAGGCGTTTAAAGCCTCCAAGAGTTCTTCTTTGTCACAATCTTTGAACAAGACACTGATGTTTTTCGATTGTGTTGCTACCTGATGAATAAAAGTCGCACTCAGTTCGTCCGAAAACAAGAGCCAATGAATGGATTTATACCGATATCCAATATTGATCAAATCTTCCAATCCGGTAAAATCAAATAAGGTATAATCCAAAACAATCAGAGCTTGTTCTTCCTTGGCCAGCAATTGCAGCAATTCTTTTTTCGAATCGGCTTCCAACAACTGGTCAAGACCTTTGAATGATTGTAAAAAATACAACATTCCGGCTTTGGTTACGTCTTGAAGATCGGCAAGAATGACGGGTTTCATTGCATCATTTTAAACTGTTGAGGATGTCTTTTTCCAGGCATTCCAAATCCTCGATGCCCAAAGACAAGCGGATGGTGGTTTCCCTTACATCCATTTTTGTTTGTATTTCTTTTGAAAAATTCCCAAAAATGGTGCTGGCTGGGTGAATGGCCAGGGTTTTGTTGTCAAACAAATTGGTGGCCCGTTTGATGACTTTCAGCTTGTTTAGAAAGGCAAAACAATGCGCTTTGCTTTTCAAATCGAAAGTCAGCATGGCACCTGGGTATTTACCAAATTGCCTTGAACTAATCTCATAAAAAGGATTGTCTTTCAATCCGGTGTAATTGACTGCCACAATTTCCGGCACGCTGGAAAGACTTTCGGCCAATGCCAAACAATTGCCTGCAGCTTTTTCAAACCTCAGGGGTAGAATCTCCAAGCCAAGTGTCTGTTGATAAGCCACATGCGGTGTCATGTATGCGCCAATATTCCGATGGATTTCTTTCTTCAGGCGTTGTGTAAATGCCTGGTTGCCAAATTGATTGGCATGGTTGGATAATGCTGGCGTTTGATTCCAATCGAAATGCCCGTAATCCAAAATCAATCCGCCCAAACTGGTTGCCCCTCCGGAAATGTATTTTGTGCTGGAAATCAATTCGATATCAATGCCAAATTCAGACGCTGACCATGCACAGAAAGGAACAACAGTGGTGTCTGCGATGATGGGAATGTGGTGCTCGTGGGCTATTTTTGACAACTTGGCAATGTCAACTACTTCCAATTGAGGGTTGGTCACCACTTCAAAAAAAATGGCGCAGGTTTGCGCGTCCATCAATGCCAGGACTTGGTCTGTTTGATTTAAATCGCAGACACGAATGTCCATACCGTACGACTTGAGCGTCGAAAAGAAAAAAGAATAGGTGTTTCCGAACAAATGGGGTGAAGTGATGATATTTCCACCAGCTTTACCTAAGGTCAACACGGCATTGCTGATGGCGGCCATTCCTGAATTCAATGCCGTGACGGACATGGCACCGGTGATATTCTTTACCCGTTCTTCAAAAAATTGAACAGTCGGATTGGATATGCGTGAATAGGTATGGTCTGCAGATATGCCTGTAAAGGCAGCTTCCATATCTTCGGCCGAATCAAATTCGAAAGCAACAGATTGATAAATGGGCACCTGCAAGGGGTGGTGCGAATCAGGTTTGATAAAATCGGAATGTTGGTATTTCATACGTTTTTGCGTTCATGCAAAATTAAACTATTTTTCGTTGCATTTGCATTTACGCAAGCAGACAAATGATTGCCTGCAAATTTTTCTTCATCTCCAATAAATCCGTTTCATTCAAATTGCTTTTCAACAACTTCTCGGCCATCTTTTGAGGAATTTGTGAAGCTTTTTGCTTTAAATCCTGCCCTTTTTCAGTCAGAGAAATCATGACTTGTCGTTCATCGGTTTCAGAGCGTTTTCTGACAATCAAACAAAGTTGTTCCATTCGTTTCAAAAGTGGTGTGATGGTGTTTGTGTTCAACACCAACTTTTTGGCAATGGTGTTGACCGGTTGCGTATCCTGTTCCCAAAGGAGCATCAACACCAGATATTGGGGATAAGTAATGCGCAATGCCTGTAAGTAGGGTTGGTATGCTCTGGTAATAAGTCTGGATGCGGCATACACTGGAAAACACAGTTGATTTTCCAGTTTGAGCTGTTCGTTGTTCATTTTTTACAAAGAAAGTTGGAGTAGTTTTTGAATGTGCGCTTCGATTTTTTCCGGCTTGGTGAGTGGGGAAAAGCGTTTGATTGGCTTGCCATTTTGATCGATCAGGAATTTGGTAAAATTCCATTTGATGAAATTGCCTGGAAAACCTTTCAACTCCTGCTTTAAATACTTGAATATTGGGTGCGCATTGGGACCATTCACATCCACTTTCTTGAACATCTGAAAAGTGACACCGTAGTTGATCAGACAATTTTCTGAAATGTCTTTTTCGTTTCCTGGCTCTTGATTGGCAAATTGGTTGCATGGAAAACCCAAGACAACCAAACCTGAATCCGCATATTTTTTATACAAAGTTTCAAGTCCTTCATATTGTGGTGTCAATCCGCATTTGCTCGCTGTATTGACCACCAATACCACTTTCCCAGCATACTGTTCAAATTTAATGGGCTTCCCTTGAAGTGTATAGGCTTCAAACGAGTGAAAGATTGTTATTTTCTGTTTCATGATTTTTGTCTGTTAATTATATCGTTTGCGATACAAAAATAGGCATAAAAATAAT
>CAYYJF010000016.1:0-35339 GCA_964472175.1 uncultured Bacteroidales bacterium
GTCAACATGAAGAATGTCAGCAATAGTACAGTGACATCACTCATCGCCGTCATGTCGATGAACGTACTGTGCTTTTTTGCTTTTACTTTTGACATATTCTTATTTCCTGTATTTGAGTCAAAATTAATTATTTACCCAAATGTTTTTTGGTATAGGTTTGACCAACGGCAAAACCAATTTCGTCAACAGCGTTGGTGATATTTTGAACTTGTTGTGAATAAACATTGTAAAAAATGATGGCCAAAGCACCAGTACCGATACCCATAGCCGTATTCATAAGTGCTTCAGAAATACCGGTTGACAATGCCATGGAGTCAGGTGCACCTTCATTTGCAAGTGCAGCAAATGAACGAATCATACCCAATACCGTTCCCAACAAACCGAACAAAGTACCCAAAGTTGAAATCGTAGCAATGATGGGGAGATTTTGTTCCATGGAGGGCAATTCCAATGCGGTAGCTTCTTCCAATTCCTTTTGGATGATGGCAGCCTTTTCATCGTTGTTCATGCCTTCGATTTTTTCCACATCTTCGTAACGCAACAAACCGGCGCGCAGAATGTTGGCAACAGCACCTTGTTGCGCATCGCACAATGTTCTGGCACCATCCATATCGTTTATATCCAATTTGGCTTTAACTCCGGCAACAAATTTAACCAGGTCTTTTTTGCCTCTGGCTTTTCTCAACGCGAAAAAGCGTTCGACACTTAAAGTGATTACGGTGAAAAGCAAGGTCATAACCAAAGGAATTACATATCCACCTTTAAACAAGGTACCAAAGATATTTCCATCAATTGGATGTCCTTTGATATTGTTGTCAACAAAGTTTTCTGGACGACCGCAAACAAATTTGAAAAATAAAAATGCAACAATTAAACTAAATAGGATAACCACCCCTGCAGAAATGCCGCGTGATTTTTTAACTACCTTCTCTTTTTTGGTTTTCATAATGAATTGATTGATTGTTTTTATGGTTGATAATATTATTATTCCAAACAAAAAAATGGCCTCGACAATTCATCGACAAACGCTTGGATGCAATGGGGCATAACCACAAGAACGTACATCCAAACCTATCAAGATGTGAGTCTAGCCAAAATTTAGGTTTGCAAATATACAAATGGATTCTTAGTCCATCGACAAATCCCAACTTTATTTTTGAAAAAATATGTTAAAGAGGAAAAATATCTATATTTTGCAACCACTTCAAATTGTGTTATTTGAAAAACACGCAAGCCAGCAGAAAAATCACTTAAGAGTCGACGTATACAGGATTTTTAACACCTCAGCCCAGATATCTTTATTGGACTTCCAATTTTCCTTGTTGGTGTATAGTTGCACCACGGTTTTGTACTTCATATCAATCAAATATTCCGTACCATAATAGCCAGCCCATCTGAGCGAGCCAACCGTTTTCATTGTTTTGGCAAATGTTTGAGGCGTGGAAATTTCCAGACCCAATCCAAATTTAAAGTCACCAGCAACACCGAATAATTGATCGGAGATCATCATTTCGATGGTTTTTTTGTGCAAAATGCGTTTTTTATTAAAGATCCCGTAGTTCACTATCATATTGCACAGATTGGCATAATCTTCGACAGAGCTCACCAATCCGGCACCTCCACCGAAATACAAACGTTCGGCATCGAGGGGATAATTTTGATCCAGGGAATCAACAAGGGTGACAGGAGAATCAAATGTGGGTTTGGTATAAACAGGAACCAACTTCTTGGCCTGATTTTTATTCAAAATAAAAGCGGTATTGGTCATACTTAACGGGTCAAACACGTATTTTTTCAACACGGAATCCAAACGCATACCAGTCAGCACTTCAGCCAGACGCCCGGCCACATCCAAACCAAAGCCATAAGTGAAACCCATTCCGGGATCGTGCAATAAAGGCAATTTTGCAATTCTGGCCACAGCCTGCTCGGTGGAAATGGGATAACCATATCGAATCACTTCTACATCTTGCCCGAAACGGTTGTAACTGATACCGGACGAATGGCACAATAATTGACGAATGGTGATGTCACTTTTGGCAGGTCGCGTAATCAGATTTTTATTTTCAGGATTTCCCGAAACGTACACCACAGGTTTTGAGAATTCTGGCAGGTATTTTTTTACCGGTTCTTCCAAATTAAATAAACCATCTTCGTACATCCGCATCAATGCAACGGTGGTGACAAGTTTTGTTTGTGATGCAATTCTAAACAGGGCATCTTTTGCCAGAGCCTTTCCCTTTTCTTCCTTGACTGCATCGCCAAATGATTTGAAATAAATGGGCTCGCCCAGAAATGAGATAAAGCAAACGGCAGAAGGGATGTCGCCATCACTTACGGCCGTTTTCAACAAGACATCCAAGCGTTTCAGATTGTCCAAATCATAGATTTCCTTCGCCTGAGTAGGCTTTGTTTTCTTACTGGATGATTGGGCCAATACATTGTTTGCATTGAAAAACAATCCTAAAATCAGCACACAGAAAAACACTCTCATTATTGACTTGGAATTCATAGCTCAATCTTTTACTGTTAGTATTGATTCAAAACCGAGATGAAAACAACCGTATATAGGCTTTCATTAACACAAATATACGATTCAAAATGAAAAAAAGTTAACACATGCAGAAAAATGTTCAAAAATCTTCAGGCTTGACTTTTAATCTACCGGCAGTCGCATTTTCTTGATTATCTGTTGGTTTATAATAGATCTTGATAAATGCGACATCTTTCAGAAAATCCACATTCCCAATTTCAAAACGTATGATATTCAAGCCTGTACGAGCGCATAGGTCATCCATGAGCTCTTGATGCTTTTCCGGAAGTATCAACTGTATTTTATCATACAACACAATTTTAGATGCGGTGTGTTTGATGGTGCGGTTGAACTCCAGAAACCATGTCACCAGGATAAACAACAAGTTTGTCACAAACAATTCAACATAACTCACGGTCATGGCCAAACCATTGATGACAGAAATGCCGATAATCATAAACAGATAGGTCATTTCCCTGATGGGAACTGTTTCTGTCCGATAACGTATCATCCCGAAAATGGCAAACAAACCAAGGGCGAATCCCATCTGCAATTTTACATTATCCAAAAGGAAAATGAGCAAGAAAATGGTCACACTAAACAGTAAAAAGGTATTGTAATAATCGCGTCTTCCACTTTTGCGATAATACAACATGTGAATGATGATCCAAGTGACCAAAAGATTGAAGCCGAAACGGATCAACAATTGCAACAAACTTTGGCCATCCACGAGTGGTATGCCCAAAAAGTCGATTGAAAAATCATTTGAGAAACCAATGGATTGAACAGCTGAATCTGTTACTTGCAATAAAAGGTTCGAAATCATGGTATTTAGGTCTTTGATATTTTATGTATATAACGAAGCTTTAGCTTAAATCGATTGTTTTTGGCCATTGGATTTGTCACAACAGTTCCCAAACAATATTTGCTAAAGCCCTTGGCTAAAACTTTTCTTTCGTGTAATACCTCTTTGAAAAGAGATGGGCACAGACCGTCTTGTTTTAATTCAACAATCATAAAACCCGGCATTTTGTGATCAATCCCGGTTTGAAAGTTTTTAAAATACAGATTGCCGTCTATGGTCAAACGTTCTGTTTTAGCCTGATTTACGAGTGTAATCCGATCAAAACGGTTGTACAACTGAGGCACGAGATCGTTTAAAGGAAATTCAGGGGTTAATTGAGCCAAAAATGTTTCTGCTTCTTTACTGGATCCCAGTTGATCGAAAACCATGGCCGGAATTTGTATGCGCTTCTTTTTTGTTCTTCCCTTGTTATTTTTGTTTTTCACTTCTAAGAAAGTCAAATCAGAATCCAGGTATGTTCTGGTTCTAATTTTTTTTCTTTGACGCTTACCATTGTGATGAATGGTATACATAAATAAATCCTTGGTATCGTAATAAAGCGTTTGATACCTCGCCACGCGTTTTCCACCAACAATTTGAACGCGATAACTATCTTTCACACATTCAAGCAATTCCGGAAGCATTGTTTCAGGGATAAGAAACTTCGTATCGATGCGATTCATGAGTTTAATGCCACTCATTTCTTCCAATGTGATGGTTTTCATCTCATTCCAAACAGACAAATTCAACAATTCCATGTTCTGTTTATAATGTATAACTTAAACCAACCACAGCAGCATGTCTGGTTGACAATTCATATTTACCCAATCGAATGTTGTCGATGTGAAAATCATCCCATTCTTCTGACAGACCATTCACATACGCCAATTTCAACGACCACTGTTTATTCAGTTTAATCTCCAGTCCGGCATTGATTCTGCGCTCTGTGTATTTAAAAACGTTTCCTGGTGTTAGATCGCCATCAGGTTCATTCAGGGCATGATGGAGTTCGATGCTTACAAATGGGTCGATTGGGAACTTTCTGATGTTGTAAGTAACAGCGAATCTAGTACGAAGCACGTGAGCCGGATTTGCTGTATGCGCATCTGATTCGATGCCGCCCCTAATTGTTGTTTGGAACTTTTCCCGAATAGAACATTCAAATCTATTCCACTCATAATCACCACTCAATGTGAACGAAAAGCGATGTCTGGTTTCCCAGGGATTCGCATCCCCTTTGTCATATTTTTGGATCAACCCATAAGAAGCACTTCCTTTAACAAAATCCGTTACTTTATACGTTGCATCAAGTGTTGTCATGAGTCTGTTAAGACTATGTGAGGTAAAGTCATGACGCATCTCCTGTTCAAGCGATACGTTGAACCGAGTATTCAATTTTTTCTTTATCTCAATACTTGTCCACAAAGACCTGTCGGTGTCTTGTCCTTGAACGAAGGGAAATATGAAAAGTAAAAAAATGAATGAAAGTCGTGTTTTCTTTGGTAAAAAATTGAATGCCATGGATCAAAGCATTTGCCTGTATTTAGATTTAGGATGCAAGTTTAGGCTTTTTTTTTGACATCCACAAAAACATCAAATAAGCAATCAAACCGGTTATTAAAGTGTAGACTGTTTGCAATCCGTGCGCCACAAGGGCAAAAACACCTGCATCCACCTCAGAAACACCGTAAAAAACCAACGTGTAGATAACCATAAAATGATATGCGCCCAAACCGCCCTGTACAGGAGCAACCACACCAAACGACCCCATCACAAATCCGCTCAACATGGCAGGCACGCCCAAATCTAGATTCCAATCAAAAAAGAACTTTACAATATAAAAATTGATGAAATAACATGCCCAAATACCAAAGGAATACAACAAAAACAAAACGGGAGATTTTAGGGTCATGATGCTTTTCATGCCTATCCAAAGTTGAATGACAATTGCATGCATTTTTTGAAAAAATGGACGTCTGCTCAATGGCTTCCATAAAATTGCGCCTAACAGAATTACGCCAATGATTGATCCCCAAAGCAAAGGAGAGGTAGCCAATTGCTGGAGTTTCAAAAGCGAATCAGGATTTTTAGAGAAAAAAGCCGAAAAGACATCGACCTGGATGAGAACGGTGATTAAGGTTATGAACAAAAGGATGATCACATCGACGGCTCGCTCCGTGATCACGGTACCCAACGATTTCGTAAAAGAAACGCCATCTGCCTTTTTTAGGATACCACATCTGGCGACTTCTCCGGCCCTGGGTAAGAGCAAATTTGCTGCGTAAGCAATAAAAATACCTAAAATCGCATTTTTCTTTTGGGTTTCGGGACAAACAGGTTCAAGCAATTGATGCCAACGAAGTCCACGCAAAATCATGCTTAATATGCTGAACAGCAAAGAAATCAAAAACCATTCATAATTTGTGCCACTCTTAAACACATTGGCTAAGGACCTGAAATCCCAGTCTTTATAAACCAGCCAAAACAAAAAAGCAGCCAACAGCAATGGCAAAATCACCTGCAGGATTTTTTTTATTTGATTCATAGGAAGAATTTCTTTCAATATTTGCGTACTTTTGCGTTGCTTTACCTTTTTATAAGGTGCACAAAGTTAAAATATTTTTCCGACAACAGTGGATGACCCTAGTAAAACCCAAAAAAGCACTTGGACAGCATTTCCTAAAGGACTTGGATATTGCTGCACGCATCGCACAAACGCTTGATGCAGAAAAAGGAATTCCCGTATTGGAAATAGGTCCGGGCATGGGCGTTTTAACCCGTTTTTTATTGGATTACGGTCATGATTTAAAGGTTGTTGAACTGGATTTGGAGTCAGTCGGCTATCTGGAAAATCATTTTCCGGAACTGGAAGGGAGAATCATCGCTGCCGATTTTTTACAGTTGGATATCAATCAACTATTTACCGCGCCCTTTTGTGTCATCGGCAACTACCCGTACAACATTTCCTCTCAAATATTTTTCAAAGTACTTGATCATAAAGATTTGATTCCCTATTGCTCAGGGATGTTGCAAAAAGAGGTCGCTGAGCGTTTGGCTTCCAAGCCAGGGAAAAAAGCGTATGGCATTTTAAGTGTTTTGCTGCAAGCGTATTATGATATTGAATACTTGTTTACTGTAGAAGCCAGCGCTTTCAATCCGCCACCAAAAGTTCAGTCTGCGGTGATTCGAATCAAGAGAAACCAAACCAAAAAACTGGATTGTAATGAAATTTTGTTTAAACGCGTGATAAAAACCGGTTTCAATCAAAGAAGAAAAACGCTCAGAAATTCATTGAAACCCATTATCGGGAATGGAAACCACATTTGTTCGGATCCGATTTTCAACTTAAGGCCAGAACAACTATCCGTAGAACAGTTTATTTATTTGACCAACTTGATTTCACCCTTGGTTGGTGAAGTTGGGTAACATTTCGAAACCGTGGACATTGGTCCTGATGTCTGAGCGCGTAAAATTACAAGTTGTAACCAAAACCGTATAAAACGGAGTCATTATAAAAACGCCATGGCCGAAATCAAACTATACTATCACGAAGGCGGACGAATCAAAATAAGCCGCAGCATGGATTTTCTAAAAAAAACACCCATCGATAAATTTTTGTGGATTGATTTGCACGATGTGGACGATGAGGTCGAAGAGCAACTGGAAGATTTTCTTAAAATATATATCCAGGAAGAGGAAGAAATGGAAGAAATTGAAATGTCTTCCAGGTTTATTGAAACAGCGGAAACACTGGTGGTTAATTCGAGTTTTTTACTCCCCAACTACGAAAATGAAATTGTTTCTTTCATTCTAAAAAACGATATTCTTGTCACCGTTCACAATGAGGAATTAGCCTCCTTTTTGGAAACGACGAAAAAATTGTCTGCGAATCCGCGAAATTTCCCTACCGGCTACCATGTGATGACGGCCCTGCTCGAAACCCGCGTCGAAAAAGATGCAGATATCATTGAGGATCAGATAGATAAAATCTCTGCATTGAGTGATTCCATTCGGGAAGCAAACGAAGATTTGCTGATGGTCATTACCCGATTGCAGGAACAAATCATGACGATTCGACAAAATATACTTGAAAAACAACGGACATTGTCGAATTTGTTACGAAGTGAACTGATGCCCACCGAATTGCATCCGAAGTTATCCATGATCCTTCGGGACGTAAATTCATTGATGGAACATGCCAAATTCAGTTTTGAACGTTTGGATTATCTGCAGGAAACAGTGATGGGCCTTGTCAATATTGAGCAAAATAAAATCATTAAGATTTTCACCATTGTTTCTGTTATTTTTATGCCTCCGACGTTGATTGCGAGTATATTTGGACAGAACTTCAACGATATGCCATTTACTGGTACAGCGGGTGGATTTTGGGTTTCAATCGGAATCATGGTACTTTTTGCGGTTTTCATTTTGTTGTTTTTCAAAATGAAAAAATGGTTATAAACAATGATTTGCGTATCTTAACAAAGATGATATTTTTTTTAGATAATGTGAACTGAGGAACTCGTTGAATGAGGTTCCCGTATTTGACACCAGCGTTTTAAAGTTCGCCTTATATTATTGTGTTTTGGAAAACTTTTGCTTTATTTGTAGTTGCCTTTTGGGACAACAGTAATTTTTAAATAGTATGACTATGGACTCTAACAAAACCAACAACACTTCTGAAGAAGCTGAAATTCAGGTGAATTCAGAAAATATGTTGGAAAACCCTCTCGCAGAAACCACAGAAACAGTGGTGGAGAATCAGAAACCTGAAATAGATCAGGATCAAGTATCAATAACGGTCGAGGAAAACATCGAAGCTTTGACTCAATCGGCAAGTTTACCGGAGTCCAAAGAGGAGCTATTGGCTGCATTAATAGAAATTGAATCGTTGAATTCGTCTGAAAACAAAGAGAAATCAGATTCAATCAGGCAAGCCTTCTATAAAATCATCAAACACGAGCATGAGGATTTGAAAAAACAGTGGGCAGACGAAGGCAACTCCGTTGAAGCGTTTGTGGCTACTGAAACTCCCATTGAGCTCGAATTCAAAACTGTTTTGGCGCGAATCAAGGAAAAAAGGGCTGAATTGAATGCAGCATTGGAAAAGCAGCGCCTGGACAACATGCAAAAGAAAACGGAGATTATTGACAAAATAAGGGGTCTGTCGGAAAGCACCGAAGATATAGGAAAAAACTTTTCCGAATTTAGAAAACTGCAACAAAACTGGAAAGAAGTTGGTCCTGTGCCACAAGAATCTGTCAACGAGCTTTGGAAAAACTACCAGGTACAAGTTGAGCGCTTTTATGACCTGCTCAAAATCAACAACGAATTCAGAGAATACGATTTTAAAAAGAATCTGGAAATCAAATCCGGACTTTGTGAATCTGCTGAAAGATTGTTGGAGGAATCTGATGTGGTTGTTGCATTCAGACAATTGCAAAAACTTCATGAAGAATGGAGAGATACTGGTCCTGTTGCCAAAGAATTCAGAGAAGATATTTGGAATCGGTTCAAGTTGGCATCTGCTGCCATCAATAAAAAACACCAGGCATTTTTTGAAAAGCTAAAAGAGACTGAAGCCGAAAATTTCGAGCTAAAGAATCAAATCTGCGAGCAAATTGAAGCGATGGATTTTTCGACGCTTAAATCGTATAAAGAATGGGATGCAGCGACGGCTCAAATCATTGCCTTGCAAGAAAAATGGAAAACCATCGGTTTTGCGCCCAAAAAGGTAAACATCAAAATTTTTGAAAGGTTCAGAGCTTCTTGTGATCGTTTCTTTCAACTGAAAAGCGCTTTCTATAAGTCATCCAAAGATGTTCTGAATCAAAATTTGGACAAAAAGAAAGCATTGTGCGAAAAGGCTGAATCGTTGAAAGAAAGTACGGACTGGAAAAATACGACAGACTTATTGGTTCAAATTCAAAAAGAATGGAAAGCCATTGGTCCTGTTCCCAAAAAACATTCCGATGCCATTTGGAAGCGATTCATTGCAGCATGTGATTTCTTTTTCGAACAGAAAGAGCAAAATGCACCTTCTCAAAAATCAGAAGAACAAAAAAATCTGACAGCGAAAAAAGAATTGATGGCTCAATTGGAAACCATTTCGGAAGAAATGTCGAAAGAAGAAGCCATTGCTTTATTCCAATCGCTGACTGCAGCATGGAATCAGATTGGTCATGTACCTTTCAAAGAAAAGGACAAAATCTACAAACAGTGGCATGAGACCCTTGATGCCACCAGAGCTCGCTTAAACCTGAGCAAAGAAAAATTCAAAAGGAACAACGACGACAACAGGGGACAGGGAAAGGTCTTGCACGAACGTGAACGCTTGCTCAGACAATTTGACCACATCAGCAATGAGATTAAAACCTCTGAGAACAACATCGGATTTTTCACGATGTCTAAGTCCTCCGGAAACACCTTGCTGGACGAGATGAAAAATAAAATTGAGGAACTCAAAGCACAAAGAGACCTCCTCTATAAGCAAATCAAAGAAATCGACGACAATTTATAAATCGTCGGCATCGGTATCAAGTTGGCCCCCTTTCCTATCATGGACTGGGGGCTTTTTGTTAATATTCCTTAATTTACTTAGGCCGTACTCAGCAACAATTTTCATTTTTGTATGTTTGTTATAACATTTCTGAAAAACATATTTATTGATAACATACCTTAAAAACAGATTCGCCATGCACTTACCTTCAATCGTTCAATGGACTAATAAACATCTATATATGATGTCCTGTTTTGCTATGATTTTGTGTGCAACCTCTATGTGTTTTGCACAGAACCCGACAGAAAAGCAGATTCAGGACACCACCAGGAGAAAGGTTTTCGATCCAGGTGTTGATAAACACAACGTTTTCATCCATCCTCAATATAAGGGTGGAGACATCGCACTGATGACTTTTTTGCAAGAGAATCTACAGTATCCCACAAAAGCTTTAAGAAAGGGTGTGGAAGGTACGATCATTGTAAGTTTTATTGTAAATACTGAAGGGGCTCTTGAAGATATTAAAATATTTAGAGGCATTGATCCGGATTGTGACAAGGAGGCCATTCGGGTGATAAGCAAATTGAGAAAATGGGAACCGGGAATCGTTGATGGCAAAAAAATGCCCATGGAATATAAGCTTCCAATTTCTTTCAGATTAAAGAAATAACGACTACCAGTCACGAATATGAATGAAAAAATATCAAAACCGAATGACCATGCTATTTCCTTCAATCGTTCAATGGATCAAGAAACATCTAATGATGGCATCCTGCATTGGTTTCTTGGCAAGCCCGATGTGCTTTGCACAAACCCCGATTGAAAAATCGGTTCAGGATAGTACAGCGAAAAAGATTGCTTATCCTACTGTAAATGAAAACGCCATACAAGTAGACCCCGAATATATAGGCGGAAAGATCGCACTTATGAGTTATTTGCAGAAGAATTTGAGATATCCAGAAAATGCGCTGTTAAATGGCTTGGAAGGGACAGTTATAGTAAGATTTTTTGTAACAGCTGAAGGCAATGTTGAACAGGTCAAAGTGATAAAAGGATTTAATACCGATTGTGACACAGAGGCCGTTCGGGTCGTACAAAACATGGGAAAATGGAAACCGGGGACGGTTGATGGCAAAAATATATACGTGCCTTTCAAACTTCCCATCACTTTCAAATTGAGCAAACCTCTACCGGGTGCGTACTAAATTGATAAATTCTTCTCTGGTTTTTGCTTGTTGAAATACTCCGGTAAAATCGGATGTGGTGGTGATGGAATTTTGTTTTTCAACGCCCCTCATTTGCATACAAAGGTGTTGTGCTTCAATGACAACCATCACACCAAGTGGGTTTAGGGTGTTCTGAATGCAATTTTTGATATCCGTTGTCATGCGTTCCTGAATTTGCAGACGCCTGGCAAAAGTATCAACAACACGGGCAATTTTACTCAATCCGGTGATGTATTTATCCGGGATATACGCCACATGCGCTTTCCCGTAAAAAGGCAACATGTGGTGCTCACACATGGAATAAAAGTCGATGTCCTTGACGATAACCATCTGCCTATATTCTTCTTGGAACATGGCAGATCTCAAAATTTCAGCCGGATCTGTTTGATAACCATAGGTCATGAATTGCATGGCTTTCGCGACCCGATGGGGGGTTTTCAGCAAACCTTCTCTGTCTGGGTTTTCTCCCAGAAGTCTGAGGATTTCAAGATAATGTTTGGCCAATTCTTCTTGAACCGGGTTGTTTTCGGTCGCAGTAATCAACTTCTTATCAATCATTTTTTTTGATTCTAATTTTTACACGGTCTTTTACGATTGACATCTCCCGTCCATACAAAGGAAATTTGACTTTCAGCTGCTGAAGGGCTTGTTGTGCTTGTTGATGTGATTGGAAATCACCGACTTTCAAACGCCAGAATGGGGCTGTAAAGACAACATAGGTGTTAAATTCAGGAAACAGGGATTTGATTTCAGCTTCCTTGGTATACGCTTCATTCTTTGAATTGCGTTGATCATTTCCCACAAAGACCTGTATCCGGTAACCCGCAACTTCAACAATTTTTTCATTTCTGTCTCCACCATTAATATCAGACAATTTTCCCAATCGTTCCTGAATTTCTTTGGAATGCACAACAGTGACTGATCCTTTTCCGGATTCTTCACGATTGATGCGCTCCACCAGATTTTCGGAAGAAATAAAATCGGAAATCAACAGAAAAATTACAAGCAGTTTCCAGTTCATGATGTGCAAATGTACAAACTTTTTCTTTGTTGTTGATCTGTTTGAAAAAAATGGAGGCTGCTCTGGATGAACAGCCCCCATCATGCATCAACAAACGGTTTTATTATGCCAATACGCCGAGTTCTTTCAAAACATTGTTCATGTTTCTTACAGCATCTGCGCTCTTGTTAAACAACGCTTGTTCTTCTTCATTCAATTTGTAATCAATGATTTTTTCCAGACCATTCTTTCCAAGTACAACGGGTACACCGATGCAAATATCATTTTGGCCATATTCGCCTTCCAAATAGGCGCAGCAAGGAACGACTTTCTTTTGATCTTTCAAAATGGACTCAACAACATAAGCACCAGCTGCACCCGGAGCATACCAGGCAGAGGTACCAAGCATACCGGTCAAAGTGGCTCCACCGACCATGGTGTCTGCAACCACTTTTTGCAGGGTATCTGCATCAAGAATTTGATCGACAGGCATACCTTTGTAAGAGGCAAAACGGGTCAAAGGAATCATGGTGGTGTCACCGTGTCCACCAATCACCAAACCTTCAATTTCATTGGCATTTGCATCCAATGCTTTGCTCAAATAGCATTTGAATCTAGAGCTATCCAATGCACCACCCATACCAATGACACGATTCTTTGGCAAACCAGACAATTTCAAAGTCAAATAGGTCATGGTATCCATCGGATTTGAGATAATCACAATGATGGCATTGGGAGAAAATTCCAATACGTTGTTAACAACAGATTTTACGATACCAGCATTTACGCCGATCAAATCTTCACGAGTCATACCCGGTTTACGCGGAAGTCCTGAGGTGATAACAACAACATCAGAATCGGCAGTTTTGGAATAATCGTTCGTGCAACCAACAATTTTGGTATCAATACCCAAAAGGGTGACTGTTTGCATCATATCCAAAGCCTTTCCTTCAGAAAGACCTTCTTTGATATCGATGATCACAACTTCATTGGCAATTTCATTCAATGCCAATACATTTGCACAGGTAGCACCAACATTCCCTGCACCTACAACGGTAACTTTAGACATAACTTGAAGTATTTTTTGTTAAACTAATCCGATTGAAATCAAGGTCGTTTTCGCATTTTCGCTTGACCAGCGCAAATTTACGACAATGCATTCATTAAAGAAAATTTTCCGTAATGGATTTTGGTTTGAATGCAAAAAATAACGTTTTATAAATCTTTTAACTTCTGATATGTATATTGTTTTTGTACTTTTGTTGTGGTATTCACCGTCCAACAGTTTGGGACATTGTCTTTATCATACATGCAAAAGAAAACGAAAATAAGCATCATTGTTGTCATCGGAATTATTATTCTTGTTGCCGGAGTAATGGTTTATTACAAAATGCACCAGAATTTACTGGAAAAAGACCAGGCCTTGGCTGAAATGTCTGCTCAATTTGAATTGGAGAAGGAACAACTGACGGATGAATACTCAAAATTGACACTTCAATACGAAGGTTACGGACTTAGAATTGGCAATGATTCACTGGCAAATTTATTGGATCAACAGCGTTATAAGGTTCAAAGGCTTTTGGAAGAACTCCGTACGGTGAAAGCTAGTAATGTAAAAAGAATCAACGAGTTGAAAAAAGAACTGCAGACTTTAAGGGGAATCATGCGAGATTATGTCATTCAAATTGATTCGCTGAATGCGGAAAACAACAAGTTGAAATCAGAAAATCATACTGTGACTCAAAAATTCATTGAGGAACAACAAAAAACGCAGTCGCTGACCGAAGAGAAAAAAGACTTAATCAACAAGGTCACTTTGGCTTCTATCCTTGAAGCAAGAAATCTGACGGTTGAAACATTGACCAACAAAGGGAAAAAAGCGACAAGAATCAGCAAGACGGCGCAATTAAAATTCAATTTTACCATTTCTAAAAACATCTCAGCTTCCACCGGAGAAAAGTATATCTATTTGAGAATCATCAAACCAGATGAAACGCCATTAATCAAGAAAAGTGACAACATCTTCGCTTTTGAAGGGAAGTACATTCCATACTCTTCAAGAAGACCTATTGAATATGAAGGCGACGATGTTTCTGTGACGATTTATTGGGATGTTGAAGAGTATTTAAATCCTGGTAATTACAGGGTGGAGATTTTTGCCGACGGTTATCAAATTGGTTCAGGCCGTTTCTCTTTAAAAGACTAAACTGCAACCGTCGTTCCTAGCGCTTGAATGGATTCTTAGACTTCACATCGTGTTGGGTGGCAGACAACAGCATTTGAAAGCCCAAAATGAAGGGCAAAACGGACAACATGACTGTACCTGTCGGAGCAGCGATATCTATGCTTGCATATTCAATCCACTTTAAGATGCCAAAAAACAGTCCAAATACAAACAGTGGAATTCCTGCTAAGATATACAGGGATGTCAGGTTGAAATCATAAATAAAATACTTCAGCAGGATTCTCCTAATTGTAGCCTTGATGAGCTTAGGAGGAAAGGTGAACAATGTTTTTGATACAGATAAATTGGAAACTTCCTCACCATAAATTGCCGGCATGGGAACATCCTTCACAATTGCGCCTGTATAATAGAGTTCAATCAACAAAGAGCTTTCAAAGAAATAGCGTTCTGACAAACGTGATAGGTCCAATTTCTTTAAGATATCTTTTTTGATTGCAAAAAATCCATTTGTTGGATCAAAGACATCCCAATATCCAGAGGCTGCTTTGAGCAGAAAACTCAAACCCAAATTTCCGGCTCTTCTTACAAAAGGCATCCTTTGCAAAGCTTTAAAATCATTGAATCTGTTTCCTTTTGAGTAATCAGCATCTGTTGTTGACAATGGATCCAGCAAAAAAGGGATAAAAGTGGCATCCATTTGTCCATCACCATCCAGTTTAATGATCAGATCAAAAGAGGTATTCAAGGCAAACTCAAAGCCGGTTTTCATGGCTCCTCCTACTCCTTTATTCTCTTTATGTTCGATCAGTGTAACCTTCGGGTTATTCTGTGCAATTTGACGAAGTACAACCCCGGTCTGATCAGGTGATGCATCGTTTACCAGAACAATGCCATCGATCCAATCCGGCAATTCATTGACCGTTTGCTCAATTTGAGCTGCGACTTTATAACAGGGTATGACAACAAGAACTGATTGATTATTCCACATGGGTTAGAAGGTACTGAATGATGAAGCAAGGTAATAAAAATCGGAAAAATAGCAAAAAAGAGCTGACTTCTGTTGAAATCAGCTCTTGTAATATTGAGTGGAAAAAATTATTCAGCAGTCTTTTCTTCTGCAGCAACGGCTGTTGCAGGAGCTTCAACGACAGGAGCTTCGATTGCTTCAGCAACTTCTTCTACTTTCTTTTTGGCTGTTGAACGGCGTGTTCTGGCTTTTTTCTCAACTTTTTCTTTCATCATGTTGTCGTTGAAATCAACCAGTTCGATAAAACACATTTGTGCATTATCACCTAAACGGAATCCAGTTTTGATAATTCTGGTGTAACCTCCCGGACGGTCTCCTACTTTTGGAGCAATCACAGAAAATAATTCTGTAACAGATTCTTTGTTTTGTAAGGTAGAAAAAACCATACGTCTATTGGAAGTTGTGTCAACTTTTGCTTTTGTTATCAAGGGTTCAATCACCATCTTCAAAGCTTTTGCTTTTGCAGTTGTTGTATTGATGCGCTTATGCATGATCAACGAAGCGGACATGTTTGACAACATGGCACTACGGTGAGCTGTTTTGCGCCCCAAATGATTGAATTTCTTATTGTGTCTCATCGTCGTTATTCTTTATCTAATTTATACTTTGCAATGTCCATGCCGAAAGACAGGTTCAAATTCTCCAACAAATCATCCAACTCTGTGAGTGATTTTTTACCGAAATTGCGGAATTTCAACAAATCTGTTTTATTGAACACCACCAATTCTCCGAGAGTTTCAACATCTGCAGCTTTCAAGCAATTCAATGCTCTAACGGACAAATCCATATCAACCAATTTTGATTTTAGAAGTTGACGCATGTGTAAGATTTCTTCGTCAAATTCATCTGCATCATCATATTCTGCTGTATCTAGCGTAATTTTCTCGTCAGAAAACAACATAAAATGATGTATCAAAATTTTTGCAGCTTCTTTCAGTGCATCTTTAGGAAGTATAGATCCGTCTGTCGTAATCTCCAAAACCAACTTTTCAAAGTCAGTTTTCTGTTCAACACGAAAGTTTTCAACAGCAAACTTAACATTTTTAATTGGTGTAAAGATGGAGTCAATGGCAATGACATTCAACTCGTTCGAAGTAATGCCATGCTCTTCAGCCGGTACATAACCACGACCTTTGTTTACGGTCAATTCCAATTGAAACGCAGCAACGGAAGGATCCATTTGACAAATCACTAAATCCGGGTTTAAAACCTCGAAACCGATGAATGCTTTTCCAAGATCACCAGCTTTCAATAGTTCTTTGTTGGATACCGCAATGGTCACTTTTTCTGTTTCGAAATCATCAACGACTTTTTTGAAGCGTACTTGCTTCAAATTCAGGATCATGTTCGTAACATCTTCAATCACCCCGGGTATGCTCGCGAATTCATGTTCAACAGAGTCAATACGGATAGAGGTTATTGCGTATCCTTCTAACGAGGAAAGCAAAATTCGGCGTAGGGCATTTCCGATGGTTATGCCGAAGCCTGGTTCCAGAGGACGAAATTCGAATTTTCCGAATTTGTTGTCTGCTTCCAGCATGATGACCTTTTCAGGTTTTTGAAACGCTAATATTGCCATTGGATCTGGTTTATTTGGAGTACAATTCTACAATCAACTGTTCTTTGATGTTTTCAGGAATATCAGAGCGTTCAGGCATGTGCATGAATGTTCCTGATTTTGAGTTTGCATCGAATTCAATCCAAGTATATTTGCTGTGGTTGAATCCGTTCAATGATTCGTTAATAACTTCCAGAGATTTTGATTTTTCGCGAACACCGACTACCTGACCGGCTTTCAGCGAATATGATGGAATGTTTACAACTTTACCATCAACAACAATATGTCTGTGTGAAACCAACTGTCTTGCAGCATCGCGGGTAGGCGCAAATCCCAATCTGTAAACCACATTGTCCAAACGTGATTCTAACAATTGCAACAACACTTCACCTTTAATCCCTTTGGTTCTGGATGCTTTTTCAAACAAGTTTCTAAACTGTTTTTCCAAAACGCCATAGGTGTATTTGGCTTTTTGTTTTTCGCGTAATTGAATACCATATTCAGAGGTCTTCTTACGACGATTATTTCCGTGTATTCCCGGCGGATAGTTTTTCTTGCTCAGAACTTTATCGGGACCATAAATGGGTTCACCGAATTTTCGTGCAATTTTTGATTTTGGTCCAGTATATCTAGCCATTTTTCTTTATAAAAGTATGAACCGGTTCGTGCAGTCGCGTGACTATGTGTGCAATCAAAAACACTTCCCGGATTTCATGGGTTAATACTTTGAATTATACTCTTCTTCTTTTAGGAGGACGACATCCGTTGTGAGGTAGTGGCGTTACATCAACGATTTCCATTACTTCAATTCCTGCACCATGAATGGTACGAACAGCAGATTCACGACCGTTCCCGGGTCCTTTTACATAAGCCTTGACCTTTCTCAAGCCAAGATCGAATGCGACTTTAGCACAATCCTGAGCTGCCATTTGTGCAGCATAAGGGGTATTCTTCTTTGATCCTCTGAAACCCATTTTACCAGCAGATGACCATGAAATGATCTGTCCGTCTGCATTGGCCAATGAGACAATGATGTTGTTGAAAGAAGAATGGATGTGTGCTTGTCCGATTGCTTCAACTTTTACGATTCTTTTTTTAGTTGCGACTGTCTTTTTTGCCATATCAGTTCAATATTATTTACTTCTGTGTTTGCTGAAGGCTTAATTATTTGGTAGCTTTTTTCTTATTAGCCACTGTCTTTTTCTTTCCTTTACGAGTACGAGCATTGTTTTTTGTGCTCTGACCACGCAAGGGCAATCCAAGACGGTGACGAATACCGCGGTAGCAACCAATATCCATCAGACGTTTGATATTCAATTGAACTTCTGAACGCAAATCACCTTCAACTTTGAATGATTCACCGATAATTTCACGGATTTTACCAGCTTGTTCATCGTTCCAATCCTTAACTTTGATGTCTTTATCGACACCGGCTTTTTCCAATACCATCAGAGCGCGACTGCGACCTATACCGAAGATATAAGTCAAAGCAATTTCGCCTCTCTTGTTTTGCGGCAAATCTACACCTACGATTCTTATAGCCATACTTTATTTTAGTTTACTAAATTCAAACTCAACCCTGACGTTGTTTAAACTTCGGATTCTTTTTATTGATAATGTAAAGTACTCCCTTCCGACGAACCAATTTGCAGTCGGCAGTACGTTTTTTCAAAGATGCTCTAACTTTCATATTATTCTCAATTTTATTTGTATCTGAAAGAAATTCGACCTTTTGAAAGGTCATAAGGTGACATTTCAACACGGACTTTATCACCAGGCAAAATTTTGATATAATGCATCCTCATTTTACCTGAGATATGGGCTGTGATTTCATGTCCATTCTCTAATTCAACACGGAACATCGCATTGGAGAGTGCTTCTACAATGGTTCCATCTTGTTCAATTGCTGCTTGCTTAGCCATAAGTGTCTTTGTTCCAGATTTAAATGAAACGATCTTCTAAAACTTTTTCAATATAATCGAACGATGTCAAAATTTCAGCTTCACCATTCTTTGTGATTGCAACCGTATGCTCAAAATGAGCAGAAGGTTTTCTGTCGGCAGTCCGGATGGTCCATCCGTCTCTATCCATAAAGATTTGACGCGAACCATAATTAATCATCGGTTCAATGGCAATAACCATGCCCGATTTGAGTTGTGGACCGCTTCCGCGTTTACCTGCATTCGGAACCTCAGGGTCTTCATGCAGATTTCGACCAACTCCGTGACCAACCATTTCACGTACAACCGAATATCCCTTTCGTTGACAGTAATCTTGAATGGCATGGCTGATATCACCTATCCTTTTCCCTTCAGTCGCTTGGGCTATCCCCACATAAAGTGATTCTTTCGTTGTTTTTAACAACGTGACCACCTCGGGTTTTACTTCACCAACCTGAAATGTGTATGCTGAATCACCGTGAAAACCATTCTTATATGCTCCGCAGTCTACAGAAACAATGTCCCCATCTTTAAGGACCTGATCGTTTGACGGAATTCCATGAACGACAACATCATTCAGGGAAATACATAAAGAAGCCGGAAAACCGTTGTAATTCAAGAAAGATGGTTCAGCACCACATGAACGGATAAAATCCTCAGCCAATTTGTCTAGAAATTTTGTAGTTATCCCAGGCTTGATATAAGCAGCAACTTCTCCCAACGCTTTGGCGACAATTTGACCACTTTCCCTGAGATAAACCAACTCATCTTCTGTTTTCAGATAGATCATCGACCTCTATCATTTAATAGGCGGCAATGCTGCCAGTTCTACCTTTAATTCGTCCGGATTTTAACAATCCATCATAATGTCTCATCAACAAATGACTTTCAATTTGCTGCAAGGTATCCAAAACGACGCCCACCAAAATAAGCAGTGAGGTTCCGCCAAAGAACTGAGCGAACTGAGAATTGATGCCAAAATATTGAGCAAAAGCTGGAAGAATTGCAATGGTTGCTAAGAAAATAGATCCTGGCAATGTAATTCTGGACATGATAGCATCCAAATACTCGGCGGTTCTCTTTCCAGGCTTAACACCTGGGATGAATCCGTTGTTACGTTTCATCTCTTCGGCCATTTGTATTGGATTGATGGTGATTGCAGTATAAAAATATGTAAAGGCCAGAATCAACAGACCGAAAACAAAATTATACCAAAAGCCATGCGTTGTCATAAAATTACGAGCCAACCAACTATCGGAAGCATCTGCAGAGTAACCAACAAATGCCAAAGGAATAAACATGATTGCCTGCGCAAAAATGATGGGCATAACACCCGCAGCATTCACTTTTAAGGGAATATACTGACGAGCACCGCCGTATTGTTTGTTTCCAACCACTCTTTTGGCATATTGTACGGGCACTTTGCGGGTTCCTTGAACCAACAATATTGCAAACACAATGACAGCCAACAAAATGAGCAATTCCAACAACAACATCACCAATCCACCACCTGAGCTCATGGAGAATCTGGATACAAACTCTTGAGTTAAAGCTTGTGGAAGACGAGCGATAATACCGATAAGAATGATAAATGATACACCATTTCCTATTCCTTTATCAGTAATACGTTCACCAATCCAAAGAGTAAACATACTTCCTGCGGTCAAAATAACCACACTGGATAGTTTAAACCAGAATCCCGGAGGCAATTGTGAACCAACTTCATTCATTTGAACACTTAAATTGGCCAAATATGCAGGAGCCTGCAAAACCAACACAATCAAGGTCAAATAACGTGTGTATTGATTCATTTTTCTGCGGCCACTTTCTCCTTCTCTCTGCAATTTTTGGAAGTATGGAACAACCATACCCAACAATTGAATCACGATAGAAGCAGAGATATATGGCATGATCCCCAAAGCCACAATGGAAGCATTAGAAAAAGCACCTCCGGAAAACATATCCAAAATGGACATGATTCCTTCTCTCGTTTGTTCATTGAGAGCCGTTAGTGAACTTGTATCAATACCGGGTAGCACGATAAAAGAGCAAAACCGGTAGACAGCTACAAAGCCAAGCGTTGTCAAAAGACGGGTGCGAAGCTCTTCAATCTTCCAGATATTCTTTAAGGTTTGTATCAGTTTCATGAGAATTCATTTATTGTTTAATGAGTGGGGTACTATCAACAAACTGTTGCAGTTCCCCCCAAAGCTTCAATTGCTGCTTTAGCAGATGCCGAAAAAGCATTTGCGGTAACATCAATCTTTACTGTTAACGTGCCTTTACCAAGGATTTTAACCAATTGCTTTTGTGAAATGAAACCAGCACCTCTTAATGCGTCCAAATCAATGATTGAGATGGATTTCTCTTCTGCCAAACTTTGTAGGGTTTGCAGGTTGATGCCTTTGTATTCAACGCGGTTAATATTCTTGAAACCGAATTTTGGGACACGACGTTGCAAAGGCATTTGACCACCTTCAAAACCACGTTTTCTTGAATATCCGGATCTAGATTTAGCCCCTTTATGACCTCTTGTTGAAGTCCCGCCCATTCCCGAACCTGGACCACGTCCAATACGCTTGGATGTTTTTGTCGCTCCGGCAGCGGGTTTCAAATTGCTTAAATTCATAGTTATATACTTTATTCTACGATTTTTACCAAGTGTTTTACTTTTTCAACCATTCCGAGAATGGCAGGATTGGACTCATGCTCAACAACACGGTTGAGTTTTTTCAGTCCGAGTGCGTCAAGGGTTCTTTTTTGAACTTCAGGACAGCCAATACGGCTCTTGACTTGTTTGATCTTGATTGTTGCCATATTTCTTTTCCTTAACCTTTAAATACTTTTTCAATAGATACGCCACGATTTTGTGCGACCATATAGGCATCACGCAACTCAGAAAGGGCCAACATGGTAGCTTTAACCAAGTTGTGAGGATTTGAGGATCCTTTTGATTTGGCCAAAACGTCTGTAATACCAACGCTTTCTAAAACTGCACGCATAGCACCACCAGCTTTAACCCCGGTACCATGTGACGCTGGTTTGATAAAGACTTCTGAACCTCTGAACTTAGCAAATTGTTCGTGAGGAATGGTTCCATGCAATACCGGAACGCGAATCAGATTCTTTTTTGCAGCTTCAGCGCCTTTAGCAATGGCAGCAGTTACTTCACCGGCTTTACCCAAGCCCCAGCCTACAATACCATCTTCGTTTCCAACAACAACAATGGCTGAGAAACTGAAGGCACGTCCGCCTTTGGTAACTTTGGTTACACGATTGATTGCAACCAATCTGTCTTTCAACTCCAAATCATTGGTAGTCTTAACTCTGTTCATTTGTCCTGCCATGTTCATTAAAAATTAAGTCCGCCTTTACGTGCAGCATCAGCTACTTCTTTAACTCTACCATGGTATAAATAACCATTACGGTCAAATACGACAGCAGTGATTCCGGCTTCTAACGCATTTTTTGCAATCAACTCGCCAACTTTAGCGGCTTGTTCTTTTTTAGTCACTTTTTCGTCCATTTTCAAAGAAGAAGCAGAAACCAATGTCAGACCCGACTTGTCGTCGATGATTTGAACATAAATTTGCTTATTGCTTCTGAAAACAGTCAATCGTGGTTTATCAGGTGTACCGGAAATTTTACCGCGTACCCTTTGTTTTATTTTTAGTCTTCTTGAAAGTTTCGATATCATCTTAGTTCAGTTTTTGCGTAATTACTTCTTACCGGCAGATTTTCCGGCTTTTCTACGAACAACTTCGTCAACAAAACGAACACCCTTACCTTTGTATGGTTCAGGTTTGCGGAAAGAACGAATCTTGGCACATACTTGGCCAATCAATTGTTTGTCGCAGGATTCCAAGATAATCATCGGATTCTTGTTTCTTTCAGACTTGGTTTCAATTTTGATTTCAGCAGGCAACATCAAAAAAATGTTGTGGGTATAGCCCAATGCCATTTCTAAAATTTGACCGTTGTTTGATGCACGAAAACCCACACCAACCAATTCCAACTCTTTTTTATAACCCTGGGTAACTCCTAAAACCATATTGTTGATCAAGGAACGATACAAACCGTGTTTTGAGCGGCTGTCACGTTCATCATTGAAACGAGAAACCAAAACGGTTCCTTCTTCAACTTTTACTTCAATAATAGAATCAACTGCCTGAACCAACTCTCCTTTCGGACCTTTCACTTTGACTTCGTTGTTGGCATCTACAGTTACGGTAACACCAGCAGGGATGCTAATGGGTAATTTTCCAATTCTTGACATAACTTTCTCCTCCTTAGATTAATAGATGTAACACAATACTTCACCACCGAGTTGTTGCTCTTTGGCTTCCTTATCGGTCATCACACCCTTAGAGGTGGACAAAATGGCAATACCCAGACCATTGATAACACGAGGCATCTCGCGATATCCTACATATTTACGCAAACCGGGTTTTGATACTCTGGTTAAACACTTAATGGAATTAACCTTGTTTTGCGAATCATACTTCAAGGCAATTTTAATGGTACCTTGGGGGCCTTCTTCTACAAACTTGTAGTTTAAGATGTACCCTTTGTCAAAAAGGATTTTTGTAATCTCCTTTTTGAGGTTTGATGCAGGAACTTCCACCACTCTATGCTTAGCTTTGATGGCGTTCCGCAGTCTTGTTAGATAATCTGCTATGGGATCTGTCATAAAAAAAATTTAAATTGATCCGGACTACCCGGACAATATTTAACAATATAAAATTTACCAGCTTGCTTTACGTACTCCAGGGATCAAACCTTGTGAAGCCATTTCGCGGAACTGAATACGAGATATACCAAATTGGCGCATATACCCTTTGGGACGACCTGTTATCTTACAACGATTGTGAATGCGTGTAGGGCAGGAGTTCTTGGGAAGAGCTTGTAATGCTTCATAATTGCCTTCTTTTTTCAAAGCGGCACGTTTTTCAGCATATTTGGCAATCAGCGCAGCGCGTTTTACCTCGCGGGCTTTCATTGATTCTTTTGCCATATCTTTTAATCTTTTTTGTTATTTTTAAAAGGCAATCCGAATTCTTTCAACAAAGCATATCCTTCTTCATCGGTTTTTGCCGTGGTCACAAAGGTAATATTCATTCCCAACAATTTGGCGATATTGTCAATATTGATTTCAGGAAAAATGATTTGCTCGTTGATACCCATGGTGTAATTACCACGACCGTCCAATTTGCTTTCAATACCTCTAAAGTCACGAATACGGGGCAATGCCACACGAATCAATCTTTCTAGAAACTCGTACATTGTTTCGCGACGAAGTGTTACCATAACACCAATCGGCATTTTTTTACGAAGTTTAAAGTTTGAAATGTCCTTTTTAGAAACGGTTGCAACCGCTTTTTGACCCGTAATTGCTGTCAACTCATTGATGGCAGTTTCGATAATCTTCTTATCAGCAACTGCTAATCCAAGACCCTGATTGATCACGATTTTCTTCAATACAGGCACTTCCATCACGCTGGAATACCCGAATTCTTTAGTCAATGCAGGAACAATGCGTTCTGCATATTCTTTCTTAAGACTTGCTGTGTTGGTCATTATTTAATTTCCTCCCCCGATTTTTTGGATATACGTACTAGCTTACCCTCTGCATTTCTGATACGACCTACACGTGTTGGTTTGCCGGTTTTAGGGTCAAGCGGATTCAAATTTGAAATCTGGATAGGGGCTTCTTTTTTAATGATTCCACCCTGAGGATTCTTTGCATTAGGTTTGGTACTCCTTGAGACCATATTCACACCCTCTACAATGGCTCGTTTCTTTTCAACAAGCATTTCAAGTACCCGACCGGTTTTACCCTTGTCTTCACCTGCATTGACATAGACGATGTCACCTTTTTTTATGTGTAATTTACTCATTAGTGTTTCTTTTCAATGATTAAAGCACTTCAGGAGCCAGTGAAACAATCTTCATATTTGAATTACGAAGTTCTCTGGCCACCGGTCCAAAAATACGACTACCGCGAATTTCACCTG
The DNA here is from genome assembly GCA_964472175.1 of uncultured Bacteroidales bacterium. Lineage (GTDB taxonomy): Bacteria > Bacteroidota > Bacteroidia > Bacteroidales > UBA1402 > UBA8389. The sequence goes on from CAYYJF010000016.1 coordinate 24,827, forward strand.
CATTGTTCAAAAGCACACAAGCATTATCATCGAAACGGATGTATGAACCATCGTTCCTACGAATTTCTTTTTTGGTGCGAACAATAACGGCTTTCGATACCGTACCCTTTTTTACATCACTGGAAGGAATTGTGCTTTTGATGGCAACAACGATAATGTCACCAACAGATGCATAACGACGTCCTGTACCACCCAATACACGAATGCAAAGTACTTCCTTTGCACCGGAATTGTCGGCTACTAATAATCTGGATTCTGTTTGTATCATAATTATTTCGCTCTTTCAGTGATTTCTACTAATCTCCATCTTTTGAGCTTACTCAAAGGACGGGTTTCCATAATACGCACGGTATCACCGATATTGCATTCATTCTTTTCATCGTGAGCATGGTATTTTTTCGTTTTGCTAACGAATTTACCGTAAATGGGGTGTTTTTCCTTCCATTTAATGGCTACCGTGATGCTCTTGTCCATTTTATTGCTGGTTACTACACCGGCACGTTCTTTTCTTAAATTTCTAGTTTCCATCACGAATTAATTTTCTTGATTTAATTCTCTTTCGCGCAAAACCGTTTTTAAACGCGCAACATCACGACGCAAATCCTTGATTTGTGTGGGATTATCCAAAGGAGAAATGCTATGCTGTATGATCAACTGATCCAAACGGTTTGAATCGGTTTGAATACGTTCTGCTACTTCTTTGGTGCTTAATTCTCTAACTTCATTAATCTTCATAAGGCTTAAGCGTTTGTGGTTTGCATATCGTAATCACGTCTCACGATAAATTTAGTTGCTACAGGAAGCTTTTGAGCTGCTAAGCGCAATGCTTCTTTGGCAATTTCAAAAGGTACTCCTTCCACTTCAATTAAAATTCTACCAGGGGTAACGGGAGCGACAAAACCTTCCGGTGCTCCTTTCCCTTTACCCATACGTACTTCTGCCGGCTTTTTGGTAAAAGGCTTGTCCGGAAATATCCGGATCCAAATTTGCCCTTGACGTTGCATATAACGGGTCACTGCAATACGGGCAGCTTCGATTTGCTGACCTGTAATCCAATGTGATTCCAACGTCTTAATACCAAAAGAACCGAAGGCCAATTGGTTGCCTCTTTGGGCATTGCCTTTCATGCGGCCTTTCTGTTGTCTTCTGAACTTTGTTCTTTTCGGTTGTAACATTTCTTGAGAATTGTAACGTTAACGATTATTGTTTCTCTTTTTTCTGAAGCCACCTTTACGGTCATCACGGCGATCTCCACCGTTATTGGAATTTCCACGACCGGTTTCTTTGGTTGTTGCGAATTGTGGTGCCAAATCAACTTTTCCATAAACTTCTCCACGGCAAATCCACACCTTAACACCAATGATACCTACTTTTGTAAGAGCTTCAGCTTGAGCATAGTCAATATCTGCACGGAATGTGTGCAATGGGGTACGCCCCTCTTTGTACATTTCTGAACGGGCAATTTCTGCGCCATTCAAACGACCGGATACTTGCACTTTGATTCCTTCAGCACCCATACGCATGGTTGACTGAATCGCCATTTTTGTAGCGCGTCTATATGCAATTTTTCCTTCAATTTGACGTGCAATGTTGTTGGCAACAATCACAGCATCCAATTCAGGACGTTTGATTTCGAAGATGTTGATCTGAACTTCTTTATCAGTAATTTTTTTCAACTCTTCTTTCAACTTATCCACTTCTTGTCCACCTTTACCGATAATAATACCCGGACGGGCTGTACATACAGTAATGGTGACCAATTTAAGCGTGCGCTCGATGACAATGCGAGAAACGCTGGCTTTGGCCAAACGTGCATTCAGATATTTGCGGATTTTACTGTCTTCCAACAGGGTATCGCCATAGTTATTACCACCATACCAGTTGGAATCCCAACCTCTGATAATGCCTAAGCGGTTACTTACCGGATTAACTTTCTGTCCCATTTGGCCTTATTTTTGTTCGTTTTTAGTAATTGTATCAACTTTCAACGTCACATGGTTTGATCTTTTGCGAATCCGATAACCTCTTCCCTGCGGAGCCGTACGAAGTCTTTTTAACATCGTGGCTGAATCAACTTTGATTTCGGTTACGAACAATTCGCCGGCATCTGCCTTGCGTTCGTTCTTGGCTTCCCAATTTGCAATTGCGGAACGAAGCAATTTTTCCAGGCGACCTGCAGCTTCCTTGGACGAAAACTTCAGAATGCCAAGTGCTAATGTCACTTCTTTGCCGCGAATAACATCGACCATTAAGCGCATTTTGCGGGGCGACGTTGGTACGTCATTGATCTTGGCGAAGTACTGAGTCTTCAGAGCTTCTTTTCTGGCATCAGCTGCCAATTTTTTTCTTGCACCCATTTTATATTCGTGTTTTTATTTTTTCGGACATCGGTTTATTTCTTCTTGTTACCGCCATGGCCTCTAAAGGTACGTGTGGGAGAAAACTCGCCCAACTTGTGTCCTACCATGTTTTCAGTTACATAAACCGGGATAAACTTATTTCCGTTGTGAACGGCTACCGTGTGACCAACAAAGTCAGGAGAAATCATCGAAGCGCGTGCCCATGTTTTTACCACGTTCTTCTTCCCCGATTCATTCATAGCTAGAATTTTAGCTTCCAACTTCACGTTGATATACGGTCCTTTTTTTAATGAACGACTCATAATTTACTTGAATTTAATCGGTTATTTCTTACGTCTTTCGATGATGTATTTGCTGGATTGCTTTTTAGGCGCACGGGTTTTCAAGCCCTTAGCCAACAAGCCTTTTCTTGATCTCGGGTGTCCTCCAGAAGCACGACCTTCACCACCACCCATGGGGTGATCGACAGGGTTCATGACAACACCACGGACACGTGGACGACGTCCCAACCATCTGGAACGTCCGGCTTTACCAGATCTTTCCAAAGCATGGTCGGAATTACCGACAGCTCCAATGGTTGCTTTACAAGTCAACAATATTTTGCGGGTTTCACCTGAAGGCATTTTTATAATACCATAGTTTTCTTCTTTTGAAACCAACTGTGCGAAGGTACCAGCAGATCTAACCATTTTAGAACCTTGACCCGGACGTAATTCAATATTGTGAATGACAGTACCGATGGGTATATTCTTTAATGGCAATGCATTGCCGATTTCAGGTGCAGCTTGCTCTCCTGACATGATTTTCATGCCAACTTCCAAGCCATTGGGTGCAATGATATACGCTTTCTCTCCATCAGCATAAAACAACAATGCGATACGAGCCGAACGGTTCGGGTCGTATTCAATGGTTTTTACTGTTGCAGGAATTCCATCTTTATTTCTCTTGAAGTCAATGAAACGATACGATCTTTTGTGTCCACCGCCAAGATAGCGCATGGTCATTTTTCCTTGATTGTTACGTCCCCCTGATTTGTTCAAACCAAAAACAAGAGATTTTTCTGGTGCACTGGCTGTGATGGTATCAAAGGCACCAATAATTTTATGTCTCTGCCCCGGTGTTGTGGGCTTTAGCTTACGTACTGCCATTTTATTAGATGTTGCTATAAAAATCAATGACGTCGCCTTCCTTAAGAGTTACGATTGCTTTCTTAAAGGAACTTTCTTTTCCTTTAACAAGTCCACTCTTGGTATTGCGAGATTTATTCTTGCCTCTAAAATTCATCGTATTGACGCTGGTAACAGTAACGTTGTACATTTGCTGTATTGCGCGAGCGATCTGAATTTTGTTGGCATCCGGTTGCACTCGGAAACCGTAACGGCCTAACTTTTCAGACATCGCCGTCATCTTCTCGGTTACGATCGGTTTGATGATGATTCCCATTTTTCGTTCTCCTTATGCGTTTAAAATGTTATCAATTCCGGCGATAGTTTTCTCTGTTAAAACAAGCGTGTTTGCATTCAATACTCTGTAAGTATTTAATCCAGACAGTGTTATAACTTGAGCCTTCGCCAAATTACGAGCCGACAAATATACGTTTTTATTTACTTCCGGCAATACAAAAAGTGACTTTTTATCAGCTAGTTGCAGTTTGTTTGTCAACAATACAAAAGCTTTAGTTTTTGGAGCATCAAAGCTGAAATCTTCAACCACAATAATGGCATTATCAGCAGCCTTTTGACTGAGTGCAGATTTACGTGCCAATTGTTTCACTTTCTTATTCAACTTAAAGCTATAGTCACGAGGTTTGGGCCCAAATACGCGGGCACCACCCATGACAGGTGAATTGATATCTCCATGACGAGCTCCACCGCCGCCTTTTTGACGACCCAATTTTCTTGTGGAACCAGACATTTCACTTCTTTCTTTAGATTTATGCGTACCCTGACGGCAATTTGCCTGGTACTGCTTCACGTCCAACCAAATGGCGTGATTGTTGGGCTCGATAGCAAAGATTGCGTCGTTTAACGTAATCTTTCTTCCGGTATCTTCCCCTTGGATATTATAAATACTCAGTTCCATTACTTTTCAATGATTACGATTGAACCTTTTGCTCCGGGAACAGAACCTTTAATTAAAACAAGATTGTGTTCAGGAATCAACTTGATTATTTGAAGGTTTTGCACAGTTACACGTGCATTACCAGTCTGTCCGGCCATACGTTTTCCTTTAAAAACGCGTGATGGCCATGAAGAAGCACCCAAGGAACCGGGTGCACGAAGGCGGTTATGCTGACCGTGAGTGGCTTCACCCACACCAGAAAATCCATGACGTTTAACAACGCCCTGAAAACCTTTACCTTTAGATGTTCCCACAACATCGACATACTCATCTGCTTCAAAAAGCTTTTCTGCAGTAATCACGTCGCCTGCCTTGAATTCGTCTCCGAATCCTTTGAACTCTACCAAATGTCTCTGAGGAGTAACTCCGGCTTTTGCAAAATGACCCATTTCTGCTTTGTTGCTGTGTTTTTCCTTTTTTTCCTGGAAACCCAACTGGATGGCTTCGTAGCCATCAACATTCAGAGTCTTTACCTGAGTTACAACGCAAGGACCAGCTTCTAAAACAGTGCATGGAATATTTTTTCCATCAGCACTGAAAACGGATGTCATTCCGATTTTTTTTCCTAAAATTCCTGGCATTTCACTATAAATTATTAAATCAAACTTTAATCTCTACTTCAACACCGCTGGGCAATTCGAGTTTCATCAACGCATCAACAGTTTTTGCACTGGAATTGTAGATGTCGATGAGTCTCTTATAAGAACTCAATTCGAATTGTTCACGAGATTTTTTGTTTACGAACGTAGCACGGTTTACCGTGAAAATACGTTTGTGTGTTGGAAGGGGAATTGGACCGCTGACAACAGCGCCGGTAGCCTTCACAGTCTTTACAATCTTCTCGGCTGACTTATCAACCAAGTTGTAATCGTAAGACTTCAATTTAATTCTAATCTTTTGGCTCATGTTATTTTAATTGCGATGCGAATGGAATCTGTAGAGCTATAAACACAGATTCCATTCCAACATCTATTTTAAATTAAATCTATACGTCCTTTTGCTTCAGTTAATACCTGTGTAGCAATAGACTTGGACAGTTCTTCAAAGTGATCAAATTCCATCGTACTGGTTGCTCTACCAGAGGTTATGGTACGCAAGGCGGTCACATAACCAAAGGTTTCTGCCAAAGGCACCATGGCCTTAACGATTCTTGCACCGGAACGGTTGGTATCCATACCACCGACCTGGCCACGACGTTTGTTCAAGTCACCAATGACATCACCCATGCTTTCTTCAGGAGTAATCACTTCCATTTTCATGATGGGCTCCATCAAAGCAGGTTTTGCTTTTGCACATGCAGACTTAAATGCCAGGCTGGCGCAAATCTCGAACGACAACGAGTCAGAGTCAACCGGGTGGAAAGAACCGTCAACAACAGTCACTTTCAATCCATCCAATGGATAACCAGCCAATACACCATTTTTCATGGCATTTTTAAAGCCTTTTTCAATGGAAGGAATATATTCTTTGGGAATATTACCACCTTTGACTTCATCGACAAACTGCAAATCACCTTCGAATTCTTTATCTTTTGGACCAACTTTAACAATCATGTCCGCAAACTTACCGCGACCACCTGATTGTTTTTTGTAGGTTTCTCTGATCTGAACTTCCTGAGTGATGGTTTCTTTGTAAGAAACCTGAGGACGACCTTGGTTACATTCAACCTTGAACTCTCGCTTCAATCGGTCAATAATGATCTCCAAGTGCAATTCACCCATACCTGAGATAATCGTTTGTCCGGATTGTTCATCTGTACGAACGGTAAAGGTCGGATCTTCCTCAGCCAATTTATTTAAGCCCATACCCAATCTGTCGAGGTCTTTTTGAGTTTTGGGTTCAATTGAAATACCAATAACGGGTTCTGGGAAATCCATAGATTCCAATACAATGGGTGATTTTTCTTCACACAAGGTATCTCCAGTTCTAATATCTTTAAAGCCAACTCCTGCACCAATGTCACCAGCACCAATTACTTCAACCGGATTCTGCTTGTTTGAATGCATTTGGAACAAACGTGAAATTCGCTCTTTTTTGTCTGAACGGGTATTATATACATAAGAACCAGCCTCTAATTTACCAGAATATACTCTGATAAAACACAAACGGCCAACATACGGGTCTGTAGCAATCTTGAAGGCCAATGCGGTAAGTGGTTCATTTTCATCTGGTTTACGGGAAATCTCATTCTCAGGATTACCCGGCTCATGACCAACAATAGCTGGAGTATCTAGTGGGCTGGGCAAAAACAAACAAACTGCATCCAACAAAGTTTGAACACCTTTATTTTTGAATGAGGAACCACAAAGCATTGGATTGATGGCCATTGAAATGGTGCCTTTTCTAAGTGCAGAAATAACCTCTTCTTCAGTTATCGTTGTTGGATCATCAAAGAATTTCTCCATCAACACGTCGTCAAATTCCGCAACGGTTTCAAGCATCTTTTCTCTCCATTCCTGAGCTTCTGATACCAATTCAGCGGGAATCTCTTCAACAGAATAATCTGCGCCCATAGACTCATCATGCCAAAAAATGGCTTTCATACGAATCAAATCGACAACGCCTTTGAATTTTTCTTCTGCGCCAATGGGAATTTGTATAGGACAAGGATTTGCTTTCAATACATCCTTCATTTGTCTAACGACTTCGAAGAAATCTGCACCGGATCGGTCCATTTTGTTTACATAACAAATTCTGGGAACATCATATTTATCAGCCTGACGCCATACGGTTTCCGATTGAGGTTCAACACCACCAACAGCGCAATATGTTGCAACTGCACCGTCAAGAATTCTGAGTGAGCGTTCAACCTCAACAGTAAAGTCAACGTGTCCCGGAGTGTCAATCAAATTTATTTTAAACTTGTTTCCTCCCTGATTCCAGGATGTTGTTGTTGCAGCAGAAGTGATTGTAATACCTCTTTCCTGCTCCTGCTCCATCCAGTCCATCGTTGCTGCGCCATCGTGAACTTCACCAATTTTATGGGTTAAACCCGTATAAAAAAGGATACGTTCAGAAGTCGTTGTCTTTCCGGCATCGATGTGAGCCATGATACCAATATTCCTTGTAAATTGTAAATCTGCTTTTGCCATTTTCTTTTTTACCTATTATCTATTGATTAAAAACGGAAATGCGCAAATGCACGGTTTGCTTCAGCCATACGGTGCATATCTTCCTTACGTTTGAATGATCCACCTTGATTGTTATAGGCGTCAACAATTTCAGCAGCAAGTTTATCAGCCATGGATTTTCCACCACGCTTACGTGCATAAAGAATAATATTTTTCATTGAAATGGATTCCTTTCTATCCGGACGGATTTCGGTAGGAACCTGAAATGTTGCACCGCCGATTCGGCGTGATTTGACTTCGACCTGAGGAGTAATATTGTCGAGTGCAACTTTCCATATTTCGAGCGCAGATTTTTCGTCGTTGGGCAATTTTGCTTTGACGACATTGAGAGCAGAATAGAATATTTCATACGAAGTATTCTTTTTCCCATCATACATCAAGTGATTCACAAATTTGGTCACTTTGGTGTCATTAAAAACCGGATCCGGTAGGATCACCCGTTTTTTTGGTTTTGATTTTCTCATTTTCTCAAAAATTTTCCGTTTTTGTTTTGGTTGTCTTCGTTTCGTTTGTCTTCAACGTTCCCTCCGGAACATTTACTCAACCACGCTTTAAAAGCGTCTACCAATAAAAAAACAGCGTTGATGTTTACTTTAAAAAAGAATGTCTTTAAAACCTACCCCTTATTTCTTTTTGCCGGTAGTAGCAGCTGCCTGACCTGGTTTAGGACGTTTGGCACCATACTTGGAGCGTCTTTGTTTACGGCCATTCACACCTGAGGTATCCAATGTTCCACGAACAATGTGATAACGTACACCTGGAAGGTCTTTTACACGTCCACCGCGTACCAAAACCAATGAGTGTTCCTGAAGGTTGTGTCCTTCACCCGGAATGTAGCTGTTGACTTCCTTGCTGTTGGTCAAACGAACCCTTGCAACTTTACGCATTGCTGAATTCGGTTTTTTAGGCGTTGTGGTGTACACGCGCACACAAACACCCCGTCTCTGGGGACAAGAGCTCAAAGCCGGAGACTTGCTCTTGTCGGTTTGTTTAGCCCTTCCTTTTCTTACTAATTGCTGAATTGTAGGCATTTTAGAAATTTTACTTTATTTATTTGGTCTAAAAAATGTAATTACACACTTCTCCTAAAAAAGGACTGCAAAATTACATCCTTTTTTGGATTAATCAAAGCCTATTTGAAAAAAAACACAAATGATTGAAAATGAACAGACTTTTTTTTAATTGAATTTAAAGGATTATGCTTCTCCTCCACCAAAGCCAACAATGGGAGGCATGAAATGATTGCCTGAATTTGAATGGCGGATTGGGCCAAATTGTGCTTCATACTTGGTGACATTTTCCTGCAGTGCGGACAACAATCGTTTCACGTGTTCGGGAGTGAGGATTATTCTGGATTTAACAGAAGCTTTTGGCAATCCCGGCATCAAACGTAAGAAGTCCATGACAAATTCAGATTCTGAATGTGAGATAATGGCCAAATTGGAATATATTCCTTGCGCCACTTCTTCCGAGAGTTCGATATTAAGCTGTTGATTCTCGTTTTGGTTTTCCATATATAGAATTTTTATGCAAATGTAATGTTGTTTGAATGATTGTGCAATTGAAAGAACGTATATAAAAATTGATTATATTGGCACCTTTAACCATAAAATCAAAAATTGATGAAAAACTATTTTTGTTTAAAAAAATTGAAGCAGATGTGCTTCTTTCTCATCCTTTTAGGCGGAGCTATTCAGCCGGCATTGTCTCAAAATATATCCAATTTTCAATCCACTTCGGTATACAGTGATGGAACTGTGAGGTTTCAAATGATGGCACCAAAAGCGACGGATGTCAAATTAAATTTTCAATTTATTGGCCGTGAATTGCCCATGAAGAAAGATTCTAATAATTTATGGAGCATCTCAGTACCTAATGTTGAACCCGATATCTATCCATACCATTTTGTTGTTGATGGCATCAGAGTCGCTGACCCGAAGAATTCCTGGATCTTTCCAAATGAAGGCTTTCAGAACAGTTTGATTGAAGTTCCTTCAAAGGAAGGATCTTCGGCAACCATCAGAGACATTCCACATGGCAAAGTGTCTTATGTATACTACCGTTCAAATGTCACAGGGATGGGGTTAAGACCCATGTTGATTTATACGCCTCCAGGTTACGAAAATAATCCAAAAGAGGATTATCCTGTGTTGTTTCTACTTCATGGATCGAGTGATACGGAAGAAACCTGGACAAAGGTTGGTAGGGCCAATATCATTTTAGACAACTTGATTTATGAAAAGAAAGCCAAACCTATGATTATAGCGATGCCATACGGACGTTGTTATCCCCTCATTGAAAAGGAAAGTGGAAGTATCAGAAACCGGGACAATTTAGAGCTTTTCGCATCCGATTTTATAAATGGCATTTATCCCTATGTTCTTAATAATTACAGGGTACAAAAAGGAGCAAACAGTCATGCCATTGCAGGCTTCTCCGGAGGGGGAGGTCAAGCCTTATATATTGGCACAAACAACCCTAATCTAATGTCTTGGGTATGTGGCTTTGCCCCAGGAATGCTCGAAAGTGAATTCAATCAAAATAATGCTGTTTTGTTTGCAAATCCAGAGGCAGCAAATAAGCGAATAAAGTTGTTTTGGATTGGATGTGGTCAGGATGACCCTGTGTACGGACCTATCAAAAAGTACATGACCTTACTAGATGAAAAGAAGATCAAGTATGAGCATTTCAAATCAAAAGGAGGTCATACATGGATGAATTGCAGGCTATTTCTAACAGAGATTTCTCAAAAGCTGTTTCACTAATAAAAGCCCTGCAGCAGACGCAATACCCGAAACAATTCGAAACCCTGCAAATTTCTGTTACAAGGTTTTGCAAACAATTCGAAGACGTGCAACATTGCTGGCACCTGATTAAAACAACGAAACCCCTGTCAGCAAT